>JAFUWP010000068.1 GCA_017483405.1 Oscillospiraceae bacterium
AATATTCATACCACCTGTTTTGTACTGGATGCCGTCAGTGACGGACGGATTCGCATCCGTTCGGAAAACTTCGACAGAAGATACCGTTTCACGCAGGCAGGCGGAAGGCTGTTTGCTTATGATGATACCAACTCGATGCAGACGGTTCAGTATTCCGCGGAAAAAGACGGTTTCGGAAAGCGGTTTCTGTCTATCAGCATGATGATGAACTGAATCACTATTGACAAACCTGTCCGGATATGATATAATATGAAAAATTACGGAAAAGGAGCTGTCATCCCGATGGACACAAATCAGAAAGAACAGATTCAAAGTCAGATTGCCATGTTCAAAGGCTTTGCGGAAAGCTATGAGCTTTTGTTTGCCGAAATTGATACGCTTAAACAGGAAAATGAAAAACTGGAAAAAAGTATCTTTTGTTTAGATGGTGAGAAAATGCAGTTGGAAAAAAAGATTACAAAGCTGAATTCAGAAAATATCACTTTAATTCACAAACAGGCAGATTTTAAGGCTGAAATCGCCGAGCTACAGTCAAAGATACGCTCTTTAGAATCTGCGCTCATTCATGAAGCAGACAAAGCTATCAATACACCTGATTTCGTATCTGAGAACAAAAGACTTCAAAATCTTATCCAGAATTTGACGCTCGAAAACGAAATGCTGAAAGCCCAGCTGAAAAATTCCGGAAAATAATTTGTAAATTTCTTGTCATATCCTCTTGCATTATGCAGTCAGATATGTTATAATAATAAAAAAGGGTTTTGATAACTCTCCGGAAAGGAGGAAAAATGCGATGAAACACATCATGACCATCAATCAGGCAACTCTGGTACAGAGCGCAAAGAAGGGCGGATGCGGTAACTGTCAGGCATCCTGTCAGTCTGCCTGCAAAACTTCCTGCACTGTTGCTAACCAGAAGTGCGAAAAGGAAAACAAGTAAGGATTACTTCAGGAATCACTGCCCTGTACTCTAGTGCAGGGCGTTTTTCTGTATGAAATAACATAAAGGAGATTTTTATCATGATACACAAATATGAAATGAACGGTCTGTATATCGTTCTGGATGTCAACAGCGGCGGTGTGCATATCGTGGATGAGCTGACTTACAGAATGCTCGATGATGCCGCTCCCCCGTTCGCGGAAGAATGTCCTGCCGGAATCATCGAAAAATTAAAACATGATTTCGATGTGCAGGAGATTCTCGACTGCTATGCAGAATTAAAAGAACTTGCCGAACAGAAGATTCTGTTCGCCAATGATGAATATGAAAAATATGCCCGTTTCGCCGCACCTGCGCCGATTAAGGCGATGTGTCTGCATATCTCCCATGACTGCAATATGAGATGTCAGTATTGTTTTGCATCGACCGGAGATTTCGGAACAGGCCGAAAGCTCATGCCTGTCGAAACTGGTAAGCTTGCGATTGATTTCCTTCTGGAACGCTCCAAAGACAGAAAATTCCTCGAACTGGATTTCTTCGGCGGCGAACCGCTTATGAATTTCAATGCCGTCAAGGAAGTTGTCAGATATGCCCGCGAACGCGAAAAGGAATACGGAAAGAAATTCCGTTTCACCATGACAACCAACGGCTTATTACTGAACGATGAAATTATTGATTTCATCAATACTGAAATGTCCAATGTTGTCCTCTCCATTGACGGCCGTAAGGAAACTAACGACAGAATGCGCCCTGTCGTGAACGGAAAAGGCAGTTACGACATCATTCTGCCGAAATTCAAAAAGCTGGTTGACCAGCGCGATAAGAATCTTGATTACTATGTCAGAGGAACATTCACAAAATATAATCTTGATTTCTCTGATGATGTATTCAGCCTTCACGAAGCCGGATTCAAGCAGATTTCTGTCGAGCCGGTTGTCAGTGACCCGAAATATCCCTACGCTCTCACAGAAGAAGATATTCCGGCCGTTTCCGCCGAATATGAACGTCTTGCCAAACGGATTCTCGAAAACGACCGCGCCGGAAAGCATTTCAATTTCTTCCACTTCATGATTGATTTGGATGCCGGCCCTTGTGCCATCAAGCGTCTGAAAGGCTGTGGATGCGGTAATGAATATGTTGCCGTCACTCCGGATGGTGATATTTATCCCTGTCATCAGTTTGTCGGCATCGAAAAATTCAGGATGGGCAATCTCGAAGAAGGCACATTCAATGAAGAACTCAAACAGGAATTTTCTCAGTCGCATATCTATAACAAG
>JAFUWP010000069.1 GCA_017483405.1 Oscillospiraceae bacterium
AGTATAAGCAGTTGCTGTCAGTCTGGTATAATAGCCGCGGCCGGTGACAACGCACGGATGTACACCATCAAGATAGGCCGTTGTGCCCCAGAATCTGTCTACGCGGTTGCCGTAGCTGTCGCCCCATGAGCTGACAGTGCCTCTTGCAGGCTCATAATTGACTGTATCGAGAGCCGCACCGGTTGCACCGTCAAACAGAGTATAATATTCAGGGCCGCTCAGGACATAGCCACTTGAATTTCTGTAATCTTTAGAGGCATCTCCGATAACCTTGCCTGTTCCATCGACAGTGCCGTCAGCAGTTTTACAGGTCATTTCGGCTTTGCCGTCAAGGTCGAAATCCGCAACAAAGAACTGCGTATAATGCGCACCTGCACGGATGTTCACACCTAAGTCAATCCGCCAGAGTTTTGTACCATCCAGCTTGTAGCAGTCGATATAAACTTTATCCGTCTTGCCCTTCTGGGAATTATCCTTCGAGTTGCTGGGGTCCCATTTCACGAACAGTTCATAAACGCCGTCACCATCCACATCACCAACAGACATATCATTCGGCGTATAGGATGATGATGGCCGGCTGAGTTTAATATCATAATAAGCATTTGCAGATTTCAGCGTGCAGGTATCACTGGAAATCAGTGTATTTCCGTTATAGCATTCTACTTTATAGCTGGAATTGGAATTTCCGCTTTTATCCAGATAGCAGGTCGCACCGTTAGTTTTTTCGGTACTGGTATAAATCAGCGTATTATCGCGATACAGCTTGAATACTGCATTATCTGGGTCGGATGCCAGAAAACGCCAGCTGACGAGCATTCCTGAACCTGTTCCGACTGCATTGATGCCTCTGTCGAGAAATTCCACAACAGGACTTGTCGCCGCGGCGACTTCAATCGCAGGCGAGTTTGTGACGGGCAGCAGTCCGCTCCATGCAGAAAGACATATCGCACCGGACAGCAGAGCTGCACTGACTCTGTTTTTCTTCATAAAATATTCCCCCTGTTTGTTTTAGTTTGTTATTTTAACTATAAAACAATATCTTTATAATTTATATTAAGATTATCATATAATTGCGCATTTGTCAATTGCAAAAATAATACAGTTTATTGCAGATTCAATCTTCTGTCAGAAATTATCCTCTCAGCATATTATTTCGGCTCGTCTCATATACTGGAACAGATAGTTACATATCAAATTTATTTCCAGCAGGTGATAATACATGTATACAAAATACGCAGCTAAAATCGGTGCAGTGATTTCCGCTGTTGCGCTGGTGCTTGCCGGTTCATGGTACACCATGCGCCGGATGAATCAGCAGACAGCACAGGTCAGCTCCTCCGCGAGCAACGGGCAGATGATTATTCTCGATGCCGGTCATGGCGAGTCAGCTTAAACATAGTTCACTAAAGAAAAAATCCTCCCTTTACAGAGAGGATTTTTTGATTCTTTCAGCATATTTATTTTGTTACTTTTTCAATCAAACAGGTATGTCCTTTCTTATCATCATAGCTAATACCGACAAGAAGAATTTCTCCGGTATACTGTGAAATCTTCTGTGTATAGCGTTTCTTTTTAATCTGTTCAAGGGCTGTACCAGCTTTCTGATTGTGTTTCAGCTCTACAACGATAGCAGGAGCATCCACATTTTTCATAGGGATAAATGTAATATCTGCAAAACCGTCTCCGGTAGCAAGTTCACGATGCAGAATATACTGTCTCTGTGCCGCATAGTAGGCAATTGTAATCACACAAGCAAGAGAATTCTCATCATTATATTGTAGAATAGACGTATTTTCACTATGCACCTGAGCAATCATTTCTGCTACTTTGTCCGCTTCACCATTCAGAGTCGCTTTCAGAAGCTGTTCAGAATTCTGGATTGCCTTCATCAGATTTTCCCATCCGCCGTCCTCAATCGAATTGATGAACTCCTGTTTCACTTCACTGTTAGGAATCCAGACTTCACCAATCTTTGTACCAGATTCTGCATGATATGTCAGATATCCTAAATGCACAAGCAGAGTCAGCACATCATCTGCACTATTCAGAGAAGTCATATCATTCTGAAATTTTGCAGTATTGACTTTCACATGTTCTCCTGCAATCATAGCAGTGACTTTGTCTTTCAGTCCGTCAAAGCCTTTCTGAATATACTCTTTCAGTGCTTCGTAAGTTTCAGTAGATGTCCAGTAATTTCCATAATTTTTTCTTAATATGGATTCTACTACTGATTTGGGATTATAGATAAAAACACCATTCAGGTCATAGCCGTCATACCAGTTTTTCATAGTTTCATAATCCCTGTGATATTCCGCGCAGAGATTCTGCACTTCTTCATCTGTAAACCCTGTATATTCCGCTACAGGACTTGCATCCGTCATGGAGATTTCTGTAAACATATTCAAAGCGGAATGTTTTCCATATTTTTTAATCGGCAGAATTCCGGTCATATAGGCTAATGCTACATAGCTTTTGTCTTTCAGAAGGTCACGAAGAAAATCAAGATAGATTTTCTGAGATTCCGTATCATTTTTATGCTCACGGAAAATACAGTCCCATTCATCAATAATAAATACAAACGGCACTTTCTTTTCATAAAACACTTCTGACAGCACCGTGAAAATGTCATTCCAGTCAAAGCAATCCACATCGCCGTATTCTTTTTTTATTTCGTGCAGAATACGCCTGCTGAAATAGTTCAGAATTTCCTGCATATTCTTTCCATAAGACAGGAAGTTTGCCATATTAACATGAATCACATTATATTGATTCAGATGCTGTTTAAAAGAGACTAGGCTGCTGACTTTCAGTTTTTTGAAAATTTCGGAAGAATCACAGCCCCTGCTGTAATATGCGGAAAGCATATCCGCTGTCATAGATTTCCCAAATCGTCTGGGTCTGCTGACAGAAATAAACCGATTTGTCGTATTTAATAATTCATTTGTAAAAGAAATCAGCATACTTTTATCTACATAAATTTTAGAACTGACGGAAATCTGAAATTCTCGTCCATCCGGATTGAAATAAACGCCCATTGCAATACCTCCAGTACTTCAAGTCTTACCTTTATTATAGCATATTTTTCTGAATCAATCAAGATAGTTCTAAAAAATCCCAAATAATATCGGAAACAGATGTCTGCACACCTGTTTCCGATATTATTTTAATTTTCTTCCACATACTGTACAGGTGTTCCAGATAAACCTATTATTTCCGCAGTATCGGCATCGCTTACGCTCATGAATGATAGTGACTTTCGGAAATGGCGGCTTTGAAGAATCTTTCATCCTGCACTGAATGCAGGGACTTACAATACACCTGATGAATCCCAGTTTATAGGGACATACGGAACATTTCATCGTAATCTTATTCATTACACTCAATTATTCTTTTGACTGTTTCTAGATGACGATTTTTTAGTATCATTTCTACTTATATCATTAGGCATATTTTTAGTTTCTTCCATTATTTTAAATAACTTTTCATGATTCCTTTTTCTTAAATGCTCTTTTACCGTCTCTACCATGGCCGCTATTATTGCTACACCGAACATAATTCCAGTTCCCACAATCGAATAACTTCCAGAAGATGTCATTTTATTATCCGAAATTGACGATATATTATTATCACTTTCTGATACATTAGAATGAGAATTTGTTGTTGTTTCTTGTTCATCATTTTTATCTGATTTTTCATATTTTTTCATTTTCTTCACCCTTTTTTGATAGTAACTTTTGGATTAATCTCACAATATTTTTCTATTAATATTTTCAGCTCGCTAAAATAATTTCCAACCAATTCATCAATAATACCTGCTATATTTTCCTTATCCACATAAATTTCAGTTCCATGTTTATAAAAAAATCCTTCATGTATTATTTGTCTCAAATCCGCCATTTGTATGTATATGTTATTTTCAGAGGGGCCAAAATATTTTTCAACAAAAGCGTTTAATTCTTTTTCATATTGATAATTGTCGTATGCGATTTTCAAATTAGTTAAAATCAAAGGAAACTCAAGAAGAACTTTTATCAAAGACTTTTTTTCATTTATATTAAATCCCAAAACTCTTAAAATTTTTTCTAAAATTTCTTTCATTGCTTCTTCATCGTATTCTACAGAATAGACACCCTCCGAAACAGAACATTTAGCAAATTCAGAATATTCGGGAAGTTGCGGAAGTTCTGTACTGATTTTTTCAGTCAGATATTCCTGAGCTGCTTTTGCAAGCAAATATTCATTCTCATCTACAATCATAACCTCACCACCATATAATTCTATTTTTTTCTCAATATTACTACATTATTTTTCTTTTCCAGTTTATAACTGCGAAGTTTATTTAACACTCCAACTCCTCCGCCAGCAACCCCAATTGATACAGCTGAAAGTGCAACCGTTTTGCCAGTCACGCCAACAACAGTACTTGCTACAGCAGGAGTTGCTATTATTCCATGAAATGTAGCAGCAACTCCAGTTAATCCAAGTGCTTCTACACCAATAGCAGCTGGTGCAGCAGGAGTAGGCATTGCAATGATAGCTGCAATTGCAACTCCTATCCCACCAATTGCAACAACCCATGCAACCTGACCAGTTGCTTTAATCACAATCACTTTATTTTTCAAGTCACCGGATATTTCAATTGTATCAGCATTTTGCTTTATTGCTTGTGCGAGTTCCTTTTCAGTTCTAACTTTTCTTGCGGTTACATTTGGAACTTTATCAGAAATTTTTGACATAAAAATACACCTTCTTTCCGTTATACGTCACAATCATTGGGTAAAAATAGTAAGAATACATATTAAAACTGCTATTAAGCTTGCAACAACTTTTACTTTCATATGCTCACCTCCTTATCCTAAAATTAACTTAACAAGATTCCATTTTCCCAATTTTCTAGTAAGATACCATGTACAAACAAACCATATAACAAGAATAATTCCAGTTACTTTCTCCATGCAAACACCCCCTTGATTATATTTTCAAAATCGCATATAATAAGAATAGGTCAGATAACCTTTCGCAAATTCCGGTAATTACTGCAACGGAAATCGAATTTGTCGCAGTCAAGCCATAATTCAGAATATACCTGACAAGAATTCTGACGGCAAATATACGTTAAGCAGCCAGTTTCAGCAGATTCATGCAGGCTGCTTTTCTCTGCATAGAGGAGTGAACATAGCGGTTCAGCGTTGTTTCTGCTGTAGCGTGTCCTAAAATTTCGGAAAGTGTCTTAACATCGAATCCGGCCTGAATACTGTTTGTGGCAAACATGTGCCGGAGACTGTGATAATTCACTGACGGCAGATTTGCTTTTTTGAGAATTGCCTTGAAATGATTCTGCATTGTCCGGGGTTCTGTAACAGACGCACTTCCGGACAGAAGATAGAAATCAGCCTGATTTCTGAACTTTTTGAGCAGAGGCATCAGAAATTCCGGAATTGGAATGGAACGCTGAGAACTTCTGCTTTTCGGCGTATCAATCAGAATTCTGGTGCCGTGTTCCGAACGAATTCTCTGAACTGTTCTGCTAACGGTCAGAATACTTTTTCCGAAATCTATATCAGACCATTTCAGACCGCAGATTTCACCAACTCTTAGACCAGTATACAGGCTCATCAGAACACAGAGTGATGTGGAATTTAATTGTTCCAGAAGATGCTGACACAGTTGTTTCTGCTGATTATCCGTGAGAAGATGCAGTTCCCGTTTCTGCACTTTCGGCAGAATCACGTTTTCAAGTGGATTCCGGAAGTCATGCACACGGCTGATATACTTTGACATCGACTTGAATTCCGTAACAATATCCGATACATATTTTGCAGAAAGCCCGCTGTTCAGCTTTTTCCGGATGAAATCATGAATCATCTTTGCAGTCAGTCTTTCATAGCAGATACTGCCGGATTCAGGAAGAAGATGCTTTTTGGCTTTCATCTGATAATTGGCATAAGTGGAAGGCTTAACTTTCAGCCGGACAGCTGTCAGCCATTCATCAAAAAGTTCTTTTACCGTCAGTCGGCTGGGGATACTATTCTTTACTGGAGATGCTTTCAGAAGAAATAGTTTTTCCTTGACTTCCGGATAGCTTTTCCCATAAACAGAACGATATTTCGCCCTTCCATCTTCTGCATATCCGATTTTATAGCGACCTTCCCATCGACCATCTTTTCGTTTGTAAATATTCTCTCCCCGTCTTGCCATACTCTAACCCCCTGACCAGAATTTTGACGGATTATTTTCTTAATTGATACTGCATATGTTACAAATCAGCTTGATTTTTATTGTACAAAACGACAGAAATTAAGTCGAAATTGTAAAATATCACAAACTGTATTGACTTTTTAATCAAAATATAGTATAATATAATAAAATTTAGAGTGATTTTTTATCACGTCAATTACCGGAATTTGCGAAAGCAGATTCTTTTTAGTCAGCCTGTGAAATTTTTGAAAAATCACAGGCTTGTTTGTGTTTTTTCTGATTAGAAATAATTTCCGCTGATACCAATCATGTTTCTCCAAGAAGCTTCTGAAACTTTCCAGCCGTCCTCAGCAGTTTTGAAAACATCCAGAAACACTACAGAATCATCATCATAGTATGCTTCCAGCCGATAAGCTTTTTCAATCTCGAATGTACAGTTAAAATTGCTTTGATAATAATATCTGATTCTGTCAATATCTGTTTCATCAAGTTCTGTTTTTTCTTCTATTTTCAGTCGATAATTCACTTTTTCTTCCAGTACTTCTTCAAGAAATTCGTTTGAAGAAGCCATAAAAGAAGAAATTTCATTAAAATAGTCTTCCGAGAGCTG
Organism: Oscillospiraceae bacterium; assembly: GCA_017483405.1. Taxonomy (GTDB): domain Bacteria; phylum Bacillota; class Clostridia; order Oscillospirales; family Ruminococcaceae; genus UBA3855. Next base: position 6,809 of record JAFUWP010000069.1, read on the forward strand.
TACATAAATCACATCTGGAAAAACTGATGCACAGATTGCTTCACCATCTGCTTTTTCCATCGCTTTTGTCAGTCCTTTCACAGCACTATTGTAGGTTAAGTAATACGCAGCAGAGCCATAACTCTGAGAAGATGTTTCTGAAACTGTTCTGATACATCCTCTCAGCAAAAGAAAAGCAACCGCAAGTACTCCGATTACTGTAAGATACTCCGAAAGGGTGGGTTTATTTTTTCCCTCTTCTACAGTCTGTTCTTTCTTTTCCTGTTCTTCCATGATTAAATCCCCCTTTTTATTCAGATATTCTACAGACTATCATCAAAAAATAGAACGCTTATTTTCATAGCTTCCGCCATTCTGACAGCACTGAGATTATCTTTTTGAGAACCGAATACATATAATAAGTCGCTGTGTTCCAGCATATATTTTTCTGCATCCTCATAACAGTTGTTGCACCATTGATGATGTATCAGCTTGACACTATCTGCCAGCTGATGCAGTCTGAAATACCTGTCACGCTGATTTTCCGTCCAGTTTGTTGTCTGTTCTTCATAAGGAACTGCAATATGCAGTTTCAAAGCATAATCTTTTTTCAGTTCACTGAGCATTTCCGCTGCCCACAGCGGAACACCATATTCACAGTTGAACCAAAACTCATCATATCCATCATAGATAAGCGTTTCCAGTCCACCCAGCAGCTTTTGCCTGATTGCCAGAACTGGCTTTTCTTCCTCATTCTGACAGGGAGACTGTAATTCTTTTCCGTTTGTTACAATTGTACAAGTCATCTTAAGTTTCTTCTTTCCTGTTGACTTTTCGATTCTGATATGATACAATCAGAACAGAATCTTTCTGTAATTCTATTGTAACATGGTTTTGGAACAAATTTATCCGTAATTTCATTGAATTTATCCAAAATTTAAGGGGGAAATTATCATGCTGACAGTCAATACATTTCTGGCGTTACTGCTGAAAGCCAAGCGTGAAGGCAAGGGAAAAATCAGCAACGGCATGTTCCTGATAAAGCTGATTTCCACTCTATCGGATGATAATGAAAGTGATATTATCAAGTTATTCACTATCAAAATCGGCACGGAGCGTGACAAGGAACTGAACCGCATCGCTGACAGGCTGGTGAAAAATTCAGCGAAATATCCGCATCCTGATGAAATTTGCGGCGTAAAGCTGACAAAATTTCAGAGGTTATGCGGTCAGGAAAAGCCTAATGCAAACGAATATAAGCTTTATCTGGAACGGATGAATGCTTTCTGCCGGAATTATCTGAATCATCAGAAATATACTGCTTTGGTTTATAGCCTTCTTGAATTTCTGCATCAGGATGAAAACAGCAGATTGATTTTCTATGATAATCAGTTTATAAATAAATCTGAATTTTTCGGGAATTATGCACATCCGAAAAAGATATGCTTAGAAGCTCTGCTTGTCGGGCTGTGGTATCAAGTTCAGATGTCCAGAAATACTGAAAATGCGAAATCTGTCGAATTACTGGCTCTGCCTGCCAAACTATCTTTTTATGTATTTCTGCTGACGGATTCTGATGAATATGCTTTCCGGAAAGAATATTCTGTTCTGAAATCAGAACTGAATCTCGATGCTCCTGTCGATTTGAAAGAAACGCTCTGCCGGAATGCAAAGCATTTTCATACTGAATCAGAAAAAATATATCCTCCGGAAATCCGCTGTGAGAATATCCGAATTTCAGAACTGCCTGAAACCAGAAATTTATTTCTTTATGGAACAGGCGGTACAGGGAAATCAACCTGTCTGGTTCATCAAATTTCAATACAGGAAAGAACATGTTTTCTTCTGCCTCTCTATCGATATAGAGAAGAACTGCATCCCGAATTTTTTCCGGATGTTTCCTGCTGGATTTTACTGCATATCCTGCTGAAATATCTGTATCAGTATGAGTATCAAACCTATGAGGCATGTAGTCTGCAAGAACCTCTGCTCAGTCAAATGACTGAACTGAATCATCTGCTAAAAAATTCCGGTTATCAGAATCAAACCAAATATCTTTTAATGCTGGACGGTATGAACGAAATTTCTTCCGAAAAACAAGATATTCTCACCGAAGAACTCCGCTGGATTTGTCAGGAGTGGCAGAATGTCCAAATCATCATCACTGGACGAAGCACTCCGTTTTATGATGTATTTGAAGATTTTGAAAAGCTCGAATTATGCGGAATTTCAGAATATACCAGAAATGGTTTGCTTTCTGAACTTCCGGATTACGCTCAGATTCAAAAAAATTCCAGATTAATGGAAGTCCTCAAAACACCTCTGTTTCTGAAACTGTATCTGGAAAGCAGACAAAATGACAGTACTCTTATGCTGAATACCTGCGGTGAAATTCTGGAGCATTATGTTACCAGCGTCACAAAGAAGATTTCACTGGACTATGATAAAAAAACGGTTCAGTTTATCATACAATATATTCTTCCTGTTGTCGCAACACAGATGCTGCTTGTTTCTGATTTTACTGTCAAAAGGAGTGAACTTCTGACGGCTGTCGAAAAAGCTTATGATATTTATCTGACGAATCCGGAAGTTTGTCATAATTTTATTGAGCCTCAGAAATACCGAAAAAAATCTCTGCTCGAAAGCAGAGAAAATATCATAGAATTAATACTCGAAAATATCTGTTTTCTGACAGCGATTCCGGAAGCACTGAATTGTGTCAGTTTCACACATCAGTATTTCAGGGATTATTTTGCTGCCAGACATATCATGAATATTCTACAGGCTGCTGAAACTGCCTATGATGCCGAAGAACAGGATAAAAAACTTGAATTTATCTTCAACAGTGAACTGGCTTATGAATGGTACGATACTCCTGATTTTTGCAGACTTATCGGAGAAATCAGCGGAGATTATAAAAATCTTCCAGCTTCTGATACCGAATTTCATTATCACAGAACGCTGATAGACAGTTATCTGGATTTACAGCGTCATGCTCCTGAAAAATTTATTGCACATCATGTTCTGGCAGTCAGAAATATTATCGAAGTCATGCGGGATTCCAGAAACCGGATTATCTGCGGTGCAGATTTCATCAATATCACACTTCCGCCGGATTTGCTGAACGATACCCAATTCAGTCTGGATGGAAAATATCCCAGCCGTTTTGAAGAATCAGATACAAGTTTTCTTTGCGTTTCGCACTATGTGGGTGATGTTCTTTGTGCGGCATACGCTCCGAATGGCGATTCGATTCTGATTTGTCTGTCCGGCGGTCATGTGATTTTATGGGATTTGATTACAAAGTCGATTCAGCAGGAATATCATCTGAAATTCCTTGACGAACCGGAACAGGTAATATTTTCACCTGACGGAAAATGCGCTGCTTTTCTTTCTTTCGGTTCTGTTATGATAGTAGAAATTCCTTCCAGAGAAGTAACCTATCATCATATTCAGAACGCTGCCAGCCGGGTATATTTCTATCATCAGCATAATGAATGGATTCTGCATAAAGAAAACAAGATTCGCATGTTGCATTCCAGAACAGAAATTTCGGCTGAGTTTAACCCCATCTTCGCTTTTTATTCTCATGACCGAAAAAGACTTCTGACCGGAGATAAACACAATATCATGCTATTTGATACAGCACAAAAACAATGTATCTATCAGAAGAAAATCAAAGATTCTCTTATCAATGGCATGATTCTGACAGATAACACATGTGTTTTTTGCAGCAGTTCCGGCGTATTTTTATGGAATCCGGAACAGAATCAAATTTCTGTCATCTATGAGAATATCCGGAAGTATGATTTTCAGGATGTTATCTTCTCTCCGGATGGTCAGTACTGTGTGATTCTTTGTGATATGGCTGTAAAGCAGTTTTTATTACTGATACATATCTCCACAGGAAAAAATCAGATTCTTGCAGATTATGTGAAACAGGTCTTATTTTCTGATGACAGCAGCTATTTATTGTTCACTATCGAATCAGAAAACAAGACATCGGCAGTCTTGTATCACCTTACGACAGAAAAATATCAGATTATAGAAGAATATCCGAATAACCCTTTTCTCATGCATAGTTTAATCGCTGCATTTTCTCCGGATTATCAGCACTTTCTGCTGTGCAGTGATGATGAAGAAATCTGGAAGTTTACCCAGTATACAACAGACGGAAATAAAGAAGAACTGCCAATTCTGGAAAATTTTCAGAATCTGAAAGGATGTCATTTCACTTCTGATTCTTTAGGAATCTATGGAAATGATGAAACAGCTCTGAAAAATATGGGAGCTGCAATAGATGAAATCTAAACATCAATACAGAAGCAGTCCGGCATGAAAGCCGGACTTTTTCTGTTTCTGTCATTTTTTAGTAGGTTCAAATTCAAGTCTTGTCTTTGCACCTGTCGTATCAGATACATAATCACAAAATTGATTCATTTCATCAATGCCGGTATGTATCATTTTTCCGTCCTGATAACCAACAGAATTAATGACGATATGACTATGATAATCCGAAGTCTCATGGTCTGCCTCGTGAGTACACTGGATTGTCTGATACTTATCCTGATAGTATTCTGCCATCTTTTCCGTCAGCTGACATGCAGTTTCAGCATCCGGTGCTGTTTTCTTATCATAGGAAACTACCAGATGTACTAACGGATTCCCGCTGGTTTTTCCGTAATATTGTTTCACATCCATCATCTGCTGATAAGTATTATGCGGTGAAACATAATCCACACCATTACCGCTCAGAGACAGAGGTTCTACATTTTCTTTATTTCTGTGATGAACATACCCGATTGCATTTTTAAGATGCTGCTCCGGTGTGTCCGTATTCCTGATTACTTTAACAACGACCATAATTGATTCACCTCCTTCTGCATTTTCTGATTTCTTTCAGGTGCGTATTCCTGCACAGCAGCATTCGCTTCACTCACGATATTCTGCAAACGCACCATTACTTCCGGAGTTAGTCCGTTTCCGTGTTCTCCGACAGTAGCCAGATAGTTGCTCACTGTCATTTTCTTTTCATCAGCCTGTTTTTTGATTCGCTGATATTGCTCCTCTGTTGTCCGTATGGACGTAACCCGATGTTTTTGTTCTGTCTGACTTCTCATAAGAAATCACTCCTTATAAATATTATTTGAACGGAGCATAAGTATCACCTATATGTCCTTGTTTATTAATTATATCTCTTTATTTATTAATTAATATTTACATACAGGCGGTCGCTTCGCTCCCTTCTTATCATATTGTAATATACAATATCTAATATTTTGTAATCTGATATATATATTATTATTACGAATCATGAATGCAGATATGTTCATGATAATTTCCAGGAAGGGAGTGAATGCCATGTTTGATAACCAGCGCTATCTGAGCAAAGGCGTGAATGAAAGCATTCCGTTTGAGACTCAGGCTTTTATGTGGAATTGTATCGACCGTCTGCCGGAAGACAAAAGAGACTATTTCCAGATTTTCGAGCTTGAAGACATCGGCGGTATGCAGCATATCATCCACAAATCCGAACAGCCGGAATACAAGATGAACTATTTCATCCCCATGTTTCGTCCCGTATCAGCAAAAGTCTACGTTATCGACAGCACAGAATATTCGACGATGCTTCTGGCTGAGGAGTACTGAATCAAGCCAAATATCCAACAAACTGCCCCTGCCATACGGCAGGGGTAATCATTTTATCTTATTTCAGAAAGGGGTGATTCAAATGAACATACTCGATGAACTGGCAGAACATTTCGACACCAGAATCAGCAGCAAGGAACAGTACGGCAGAGCCTTAGCCGAACTCAATGCCTTCTGCGAACAGGAGCTTGATAAAGAACAGGCAGAGAAGCTCAATGACATTGCCGGAGACCTGATTCATGCTGTAGCTGCTATCAATTCCAGAGAGGGCATGAAACTCAGTGCGAGAATCATCGCCGGATTGCTCTTTGACAACTGACCGAATACCCAAACAAAGCCCCTGCCATACGGCAGGGGTAAATTTTATGTCCAGAGGAGGAAAAATTATGGACGAAGAAGATGTTAGATACTGTGACTGCTGCGGAACTGCCATTCCTGAAGGAGAGAATTATTCCTGGATTGGTAATGAGATTGTCTGCGACGATTGCAGAAGACATGAATGCGGATGCTGTGAATGCTGTGACGAGCTTATCTATAACAGCGAAGCCATTACGGATGACGGACATTTTGTGTGCCGCTCGTGTTATCAAAACGAGTATCTACATTGCTCCTGCTGCGGAATGCTCCTGCATCAGGATGACAGCTATTCCTATAACGACATGGACTTCTGCTACGACTGCTACAGCCGGAAGAATCATACTATCCGTGAGTACGGATACAAACCGGAATCGATATTTTACGGCGAAGGCAAGCGGTTTCTCGGCGTGGAACTGGAAGTCGATGAAGGCGGTCATGATGATGACTATGCTCTGGAAATCCTTGAAGAAGGAAACTACAGTGACGAGCATATCTACATCAAGAGTGACGGAAGTCTGCACAATGGATTTGAGATTGTCACACATCCCATGTCGCTCGAATATCACATGAACGAATTCTGCTGGGAAGATGTGCTTCATAAAGCTGTACAGCTTGGTTATCGCTCTCATCAAACCTCAACCTGCGGACTGCATGTACATGTCAGCCGTGATTATTTCGGCAGTACTGAGGCTACTCAGGATGCAGCAATTTCCAGAATTCTGTACTTTGTGGAGCAGAACTGGAACGAACTGCTGAAATTTTCCAGAAGAACGGAATCAGCTATGAACCGCTGGGCAGCCCGCTTCGGATATGAATCCACTCCGAAAAAACTGCTGAACAAAGCCAAATGCACCTATGGAAGATACCATGCTGTCAATCTCTGCAACCATAACACTATCGAATTCAGAATGTTCAGAGGTACGCTGAAACTGAATACTCTGCTTGCTACGCTTCAGCTGGTAGACAGAATCTGTTTCCTTGCCTATAACCTGACTGACAGCGAAATGCAGAATATGTGCTGGTCAGAATTCGTCAGCTATGTTTCAGAACCAGAATTAATCCGCTATCTCAAAGAAAGAAGACTATACATCAATGAACCTGTTTCCGTTGAGGAGGAAATGTAATCATGGGAAAGAAAATCAAGAACCTGTTTCACAAAAATATCAGCAGTCCGAAGGTAAATGTTCCGGAAATGCTTGTCCGCATTATCAGACCTGTAAAGAATCAGCTGATTCTGCTGAAAATCGAAATCATCAATTATATCATCCACAAATAAGCCAATATTCAGCCGGGTTCGCCCGGCTGATAAATTTATATTATTACTTTAGGAGGAATTTTCATGGAAGAAGAAAGAACTTTATGTACCTGCTGCGGTGAACCCATTCTCACTGACTACTATTCAACCGTCTACGATAACTCGATTTGTGACAGCTGTGCCAACAACGAATGCTCCAGATGTGAGTGCTGCGGCGACCTGATTTATGACAGTGATGTTTACGCTTCGGACTATGACAGATGCCTCTGTGAATCCTGTTTTAATGAATTCTACGCTCACTGCGACAGTTGTGATGATTTGATTCACAGAGATGACCTGCACGAATATGATGACTGCTATTACTGCTCCAGATGCTATTATGAGAAAACTCATGTAATCAGAAATTATTCTTATAAGCCGTTACCTGTATTTTATGGCGAAGGTAAGCGGTTTCTTGGTGTAGAGCTGGAAATTGACAAAGGCGGAAGAGACTCCGATAATGCTCAGGAGATTCTCGACATTGCCAATGACAGCAAGGAGCAGCGTCTCTATATCAAGACCGACAGCAGCCTTGATGACGGCATGGAGCTTGTTACCCATCCTATGACAATCAACTACCACCTGCACGAATTCAAGTGGGAAGACATTCTGAAAACGGCTGTAAATATGGGATATCGTTCCCATCAGACAAGTACCTGCGGCTTACACGTTCATGTTAACCGTGATGCCTTTGGTGATGATGAGGACGAACAGGAAGAAGTTATCTCCAGAATCTTGTACTTTGTGGAACATCATTGGTTAGAAATGGTAAAATTTTCCAGAAGAACAGAGAGTGCCTTAAACCGCTGGGCTGCACGTCACGGATATGAGCCTTCACCATCCGAAGTGATGTCAAAAGCCAAGAGTGATTATGGCCGATATTATGCGGTAAATCTCTGCAATCACAACACGATTGAATTCCGGCTGTTCCGTGGCACGCTCAAACTGAATACCCTGCTTGCAGCACTCCAGCTGGTAGACATAATCTGTGAAACTGCTATGAACCTTGACGATGAGGAATTACAGGCTCTTTCCTGGTCAGAATTTGTAAGCCGCATCACCTATCCAGAGTTAATCCAGTATTTGAAGGAAAGACAGCTGTATATCAATGAAATCACAAACGAAGAGGAGGAAATCTGATGAAAACCAAACTGCTCAAAGTACTGCGTTTCACATGGAAAGTGATTCGCATCACCATTCGTGCCATCATCAACGAACTGAAAGGAGCTAAATAACTATGTGCGCATTATTCGGATTTTTAGACTGCGGAAGAAGAATTCCGCTCAAAGCTTTACAGAAACTCATCCAGGCTCTTGCCAACGCATCCGAGGTTAGAGGCGACCATGCAAGCGGTATCTCTTACATGAAGGATAATCAGCTGACCATCTACAAGCGTCCCAAGCCCGCCCACAAGATGAAGTTCAGACTCCCGAATCACACCTATGCTGTCATGGGACATGTCCGCTACACCACACAAGGAAGCCAGGAATTCAATCAGAACAATCATCCGTTCAGGGGTCATGCTGATATGGACTTCGCCTTTGCTCATAATGGCGTACTTCATAATGACATGCAGCTTCGCAGAGACAAGCAGCTTCCTGTTACAAACATCGAAACTGATTCCTATGTTGCCGTGCAGCTGATTGAAATGCAAAAAGAACTCAACTTCGATACACTCCGCAATATGGCTGAGGATGTGAGAGGCAGCTTCACATTCACAATCCTGGACGAAACCAATACTCTCTGGTTTGTAAAAGGCAGTTCTCCGCTGTATCTCATCTACTTTCCGGAACTGAAACTCTATGTATACTCTTCCACTGCTTCTATCATGAA
>JAFUWP010000070.1 GCA_017483405.1 Oscillospiraceae bacterium
GCAATTCCGGATGAAGTCATTCCGGAAAGCGCAAAAGAAAAACTCGTCAGCGGTGACTGGCAGTTAATGATGATTGGTTCTGAATATAAAGTCGCCTCCGATGAAGTCAATCAGCAAGTGGAACAGCTTGCAAAAATCGCAAGAAAATATGATTCCACAAGCATGTTAATCGGCGAAGCACCGGCGACAAAAGACCTGATTGAAATCACAAATCATGACTTTACAACTGTCAGCATCTTATCCATCGCGGTTATCTTCGTGATTATCGCACTGACATTCCGTTCGGTTACCCTTCCGGTAATTCTGGTAGCCGTTATCGAACTGGCAATTATGATTAATCTGGGCATGTCCTACTATCTGGGCGATTCGCTCCCGTTTGTAGCCTCCGTTGTTATCGGAACGATTCAGCTCGGCGCAACCGTTGACTATGCTATCCTGATGACAACCCGTTACCGTTCCGAACGTCATTCCGGAAAATCCAAAACCGAAGCCGTCAGCATTGCCCTGCTGACTTCCATGAAATCCGTTATGGTTTCGGCAATGGGATTCTTCGCCGCAACAATCGGCGTATCCTTTGTATCAGAAATCGGTATGATTTCTTCACTCTGCACACTGTTATCCAGAGGGGCTTTAATCTCGATGGTCGTTGTTCTGACCGTTCTGCCTTCTCTGTTCCTTTTGCTGGATAAGTTAATCTGCAAGACCAGCGCAGGATTTACTCCTGAAAATCAGAATTCAAACAACACATATCCGTCTCATGAAAGGAGCGTATTATCATGAAAACTTATAAAAAAGTCGTTGCCTGCATCCTCGCTGTTGCTGTTTCCGCAGGTGCAACAGGATTCTATGCTTATAACCAGAAGAAAAACACCGCGGTGATTAATACTTCTGCCCTTGAGACGGAAACTTCCGTACAGGATTCCGCATCCGTTACGAGAACTGCCGCTGAAGGCTCTCCCTTCAAGGATGAGACTGTCTATGTATTATGCAATAACAATTCCAATATCCGTGATATTGTCGTCAGTGACTGGCTCAAAAATCCGGAAGCCCTCTCCGATTTGAATGATTTCTCGAATCTTTCTGAAATCACTAACGTCAAGGGCGATGAAACCTATTCCGGCAGTGGCGATATGACTTGGAATGCCGGCGGAAATGATATTTATTATAAAGGCCATTCTTCCGATGAACTGCCTGTTACTGTCACGATGACTTACACGCTCGATGGTGTTACTTATGATAATCCCGATGACATCAAAGGAAAAAGCGGTCATCTGGTTATTGAATGGCAGTACATCAACAATCAAAAAATCACAAAGAAAGTCAACGGCAAAAATGTGACGATGTATACCCCTTTCATGACAGCAAGCACCGCTGTTCTGGATAACGAAATCTTCCGGAATGTCGAAGTCACAAACGGAAAAGTCATCTCTGACGGCGAAAAATTAATCATTGTCGGCATGGCATTCCCTGCACTCTCCGAAAGCCTCGGCGTGAACGAAATGGAAGATATTGATATTGACATTCCCGAAACCTTTACCGTTGAAGCCGATGTTGTTAACTTCTCTATGGATGAATCCGTTACTGTTGTTTCTAATGAAGTATTCAGCAATCTGGATTTGGACAGTGCTGATTCTCTTGACGAAATCAAGGATAAAATTGATGACCTGAATCAGGCCGCTAACGACTTGTGTGACGGTACAGCAAAATTATATGACGGTATCAAGCAATTATCCGATGGCTCTGGTGATTTGACTGACGGCATCGACAAACTGCTTGACGGTGCGGATGCATTGAGTTCCGGTGCAAAAACGCTCAGTTCCGGCGCATCCCAGCTTGCAGACGGCACGAAAACTGTCGCAGATGGCGCACAGACTCTTTCCGATGGACTCGGAACAGCAAAAGATGGTTCTTCTGCCCTGATGAATGGTTTCGGTCAGGTGACTTCCGGTACGAAAAAATTAGCAGATGGCCTCACTTCTGCCGATGACGGTGCAAAACAGTTAGCAGACGGC
>JAFUWP010000071.1 GCA_017483405.1 Oscillospiraceae bacterium
AATTCACCGGCGCGCAGACCATCGGCGAAAATACCCCTCAGAATTACGAAACCTGCTGGGGGGCTGTCGTGACGACTCCGGAATGTATTGACGGGATGAAATCGGCCGGATTCAACACTGTCCGGATTCCGGTTTACTGGGGCAACATGATGGAAAATGACGGAAATTATACCATCAATGCCGATTATATCGCCCGTGTGAAGGAAGTTGTGGACTATTGCCGGAAAAATGATATGTATGTGATTATCAATATTCATCATTATGATGAATTTTTAATCAAGCATCAGGAAAAAGAAGAAGTGCTCAAAGCCGTGGGGCATCTCTGGGAGCAGATTGCAGAGTATTTTAAAGATTATTCTGATTATCTGGTATTTGAAGGCTATAACGAAGCCCTCGGCACTCCGAAAGAAGAAAACGGCTGGGCAGAGCGTTCCGATGAGGCTTATGCCTATGTGAATGACATGAATCAGGTCTTTGTCGATACCGTCCGGAAATCCGGCGGAAACAACGCTGACAGAATCCTGATTGCCTCCGGCTACTGGACGAATATCGACAACACTACGAACGAAAATTTCAAGATGCCGGCAGATTCCGCCTCTGATAAGATGATGGTATCTGTACATTATATTGATAATGCCATCTACTGGACGAATCAGGTTGGCGGTACGCGCTGGATTGATTACAGTACCGAACAGTGCGAACTGCTCAAGAACCGCTTCACGGCGGAAAATATTCCGGTCTTCGTGGGCGAATGTACTTCCATCTATACGGCTGACCATTATGCCCATAATGCGGAATATACAGATTCTTCCGCCACGATGGAATATATTCTTGATATGGCGGTGGATTATGGTTTTGTTCCGGTGTTATGGGATACCAACGATAATTTCTATTCCCGAACGGAAAACAAAATCAAATCCGATGCTGACCAGACGGCCATCACCGAAGTTGCAGAAAGGATTCGGAAATCATGAGCGAATTTTTTGGCAGAGAAAACAAAATCACAAGATACAGCGTTATGGACGGATTCAGAACCTGTATCCAAGTTCCGGAAGGTGTTGTCGCACTGAAAGACGGTGTTTTTTTGGAAGACGGCTATCATATTGAAAAAATCATTCTTCCGGAAAGTCTGCTTTCTATCGGCCGTGCCTGCTTTTCCGGATGTTCCCATCTGAAAGAAATTGTTCTGCCGGAAAATCTGAAAAGCATCGGGTCAAGCGCATTTATGACTGTTACGAGCTGAGAAAAATAAACATTCCTAAAAATCTGTCTTTTATTGATAAAATGGCATTCATGAACTGCACGAATCTGACGGCTTTTGAAGTCGATAAGGACAATCCTTATTTTGCATCGGATGAAAACGGCATTCTGTATGATAAGAATTTTGAAACGATAATCGCCGTCCCCAGAAAATTCTATGCCGAAAAGAAAGAACTTATCCTTCCGGAAGTCAAAGCCATTGAAAAATATGCCTTTGATTCCTGCGGACATCTGGAAAAAATCGTGATTCCGGAAAGCATTTCAGAAGTGCGGAAAGATACTTTTTATCATGCCTGCTGTCCCGTTGTATGGCACGGAATGGAAGTTCCTGTTTTTGTCATGCTGGATGCTGTCGGTCAAAGTATAAGAAGACATACCGCCGATGCTTATATGAATTACCTGTTCCGCCTGCTGAGTAAAAAAGATTTCAAGCTTCTGCGTTACTATAAAAATGCGTTTCCGGTCGTTCAGGAACTTTATGCCCATGATACAGAACTGAATGACTCTCAGCTAACATCAGCGACAGAAATCCTCCTGAAACTGATAAATGAAAATGACCCCCGTATCATAGAAGGTTTTCTGGATATGAAAATTTTCGTCACGCAGGAAAATATTGACGAACTTATCCGTTATGCCATCGAACAGCAGAAGTATGAAATTCAGGTGATGCTGACGGAATATAAAAGAAAATATATCGGTTATCAGGATATTGCCGAAAGACTGAAACTGTAATCACAAAAACCGCCGTGATTCTGTATCACGGCGGTTTGATTTTTACTTGACAGGACAATTTTCAGCTTTCAGCAGTCCGACAATCAGTTTCATGATATTCAGAGAATCGGCAGAATCCGGTATGCTGTCCTGATTGATGTCAGCATTCACTATACCCTGTGCGGAAATTTTTTCTTTTCCGAGAATGGCTTTATTCAGAACGATAACATCCAGAATATTAACTTCGCCGGAGCAGTCAGCATCGCCCCATACGGGTGCGGATGTGGTTTCACTGCCTTCTGGCGGAGTACCCCATACAAGT
>JAFUWP010000072.1 GCA_017483405.1 Oscillospiraceae bacterium
AAATTCATTCTGACCATCTTGTCAGAACCCGTCAGAAAATGAATGAGATGCTCGCCAAGCATACCGGCCAGCCTCTCGAAAAAATCGAACAGGATACCGAACGCGATAATTATATGACTGCCGAACAGGCGCAGGCTTACGGCCTGATTGACAAGGTCATCGAGAAAAGATAATCCCCTCAGAGAAAGATAAAAGGATAAAGAGATACTATGGCAGAATTTAATTCTTATAAAATTTGCAACTTCTGCGGCAAGGGCGAAGATAAAGTCATGAGCATGTTTTCCGCAGGAATCTATAATATCTGCGATGAGTGCGTCTGCACCTGCTATGATATGATTTATGGCCCTGCTGCCGGCCGTCAGAGGGATAATGCCGCTGCCGGTGAGGACAAGAAAGACAACGAAAAGGAAAAGAAGAAAAAAGCAAAATCTCCCCTCAAACTGCTCAAGCCGGCGGAGATTAAAGAAATTCTCGACCAGTATGTCGTTGGTCAGGACAGAGCAAAAATTTCTCTCGCCGTTTCGGTCTATAATCACTACAAACGTATCATGAGTCAGGACAGCAGCGATGATGTCGAAATCCAGAAAAGCAATGTGCTCCTGTTAGGGCCTACCGGTGTCGGAAAAACTTTCCTCGCCCAGACACTCGCGAAGATTCTGGCCGTGCCGTTCGCTATCGCGGATGCGACTACCATCACCGAAGCCGGCTATGTCGGCGATGATGTCGAAAATGTTCTTCTGCGTCTGGTGCAGGCCGCTGATTTCGATATTGAAGCCGCCGAAAGAGGTATTATCTATATTGACGAAATTGATAAAATTGCCAGAAAATCAGAAAATACTTCCCTGACAAGAGACGTTTCCGGCGAAGGCGTTCAGCAGGCACTTCTGAAAATCATCGAAGGTACTGTCTCCAATGTACCTCCGCAGGGCGGCAGAAAGCATCCGAATCAGGAATGCCTCCAGATTAATACCAGAAATATTTTATTTATCTGCGGCGGTGCGTTTGACGGTCTGGAACAGGTCATCATGAAGCGCACACAGCCTTCCGGTCTGGGATTCGGCGCGGAAGTTACTTCCAAGAAACAGGCAGATGATAATATCTTTACAAAGGCCATTCCGCAGGATTTAGTGCGTTTCGGCATGGTGCCCGAATTTGTCGGCCGTCTGCCGATTCTTACCGTGCTTGACCAGCTCGATGAAGATGCTCTCGTCAGAATCCTGACAGAACCTAAAAATGCTCTCGTCAGACAGTATAAAAAATTACTGAATTACGATAACGTAGAACTGGTTGTGGAATCCGATGCCCTGAAAGAAGTCGCTGCCAAAGCCATCGCCCAGAAAACCGGTGCAAGAGGTCTGCGCTCGATTATGGAAGATATTCTGATGAAATCTATGTATCATCTTCCGTCCCATGCGGACATTAGCAAGGTCACAATCACCAAGGAATGTGTCACCGAAAGCGCATCTCCCGTACTGACAGACCGCTCCGGCACTGTCGTACATGCATGGTAATTTTTCACCCAAGCACGAAGCCACACCGCCGTGTGGCTTTTTGTTCCCGCAAAGCCGGAAATTACCGCTTGCATTTCGTCTGAAAATGTAGTATAATAAATAAAAGCCGCTGCAAAAGCGGCAGGAATGTGAGGTCGAAGTATGCAGGAAAAAAAGAAACTTATCGAAAGACTGCCCGCCGTCCCCATGCGCGGAACAGTTGCATTTCCAAACATGATGATGCATTTTGATGTTGCCAGAAAAATGTCTGTCCGTGCCGTGGAAGAAGCACTTCTTCATGACAGAAAAATTTTCCTCACCGCTCAGAAAGATGTGTTTGATGAACATCCTGAACAGAAAGATTTATACCGCATCGGCGTGGTTGCGGAAATCAAACAGACACTGACGCAGGATGATGTGACAAGAATCCTCGTGGAAGGCTGTTATCGTGCCGAAATCAAGAAAATTGAACAGGAAAATCAGATGCTTGTCGCAGAAGTCCGCCGTCTGCCCGATAACAAGCGCGAGGATATTGACGAAGTCGAAATGAAGGCTCTCATGCGGGCAGTGAAAGATATTTACGAACATTATGCAAGTCTCTTTCCCCGTATGCCCCGTGAAATCATGATTTCCGTACTCTGTCAGGATACGCCTTCCGGCCTGTATGAAGAAATTGTGTTCAATACCATGTTCGATTTCAAGGACAAACAGCTCCTTCTGGAAGAAAATTATCTCTCCAGAAGAATGAATTTATTATACGAAATTCTGACAAAAGAAACTATGGTTCTGGAAACGGAAAAGGAAATTCACGACCAGACGCAGGAAAATATTGACCAAGGGCAGAGAGAATATTTTCTTCGGGAACAGCTCAAAGTCATTGCCGACCAGCTCCGCGAGGAAACCGGCGAAGAACCTCTCGATGATGCCGATTCCTATACAGAACGCATCCGCGAAC
>JAFUWP010000073.1 GCA_017483405.1 Oscillospiraceae bacterium
GTCTGCAATAGATTGGTATAATAACGTAAAAGATGAGTCCGAATTCAAAACCAATTATGCGTATTTTGTACAGCCAAGACCTGAAAGCCCACTTTGTCATCTAACGGGTGGACTTATCATATATTAATTCTATTATATCATACTGTTTTCTGGTATGTCAATAGAAAAATTTTCAGTTGACAAATCCATAAAAACAGCCTATCATATAAGAAAAGGAGCGTGAACCGTTATGGCATTACCAGAACAGCAGAAATATACTGCCGATGAATTTTTCAGCATGTTCCCTGAAAGCAATTCTGAACGCTATGAACTGTATGAGGGAGAAGTTGTTGCAATGGCTTCGCCGAGCATTCAGCATCAAAGAATTGTCATGCACATCAGTTATATCATCTATGATTTTATCAAAAAGAATCATGGAAAATGTGAGGTGTTTATATCTCCTGTTGATGTAAAATTAACAGACGACATTGTCGTGATTCCAGATGTATTTGTTGTATGTGACCCGTCAAAAATAGATGATAAACGCTGCTATGGCGCGCCGGATTGGGTGATTGAGGTAACTTCTACAAACTCTAAAGATGATTTCGGCAAGAAATTAGCATATTATCAAAACGCCGGTGTCCGCGAGTACTGGATTATCAGCCCGCAAGACCAGAAAACGCTTGTCTACTTCTTTGAAAAAAGCAGTTTTCCGAATATCTACACATTCGATACACCGATTCCGGTGGAAATCTATGACAGGAATCTGACAATTACCATTTCTGAACTGATTTCATAATACAGAAAAAGCGCATATACTAGACAGGGAGTAACCTATGAACCAGAATGAAAAGACGCTGATTGCCGTCCTGAATGGCACAAAAGATTCCAATATTGCTTTTGGTGATTTGCAGAAACTTCTGACGGCTCTCGGATTTGCCGTCCGAATCAAGGGTGACCATTTTATCTATACCAAAGACGGCTTGGAAGAAATTATCAATCTACAGCCGAAGGGCAATAAAGCAAAGCCTTATCAGGTGAGGCAGGTCAGACAGATTATCCTGAAATATAAAATGGGAGATGATTTGTATGTATAAGTATCAGATTATTCTTTACTGGAGCAGTGAGGACGAAAGCTATATCGCCTCTGCACCGGAACTTGCCGGATGTATGGCAGACGGCGAAACAATGGAAGAAGCTCTGGAAAACATTAAGGTCGTTATTGGAGAATGGATTGAAACCGCAAAACAGCTCGGACGGAAAATCCCTGAACCTAAAGTTAATTTATCTTATACTATGCAGAATTAAATTGAAAAATAAAAAAATCCGTCCGCTGGAAAACGGACGGATAAAATTATATAGGGGGATTATTTATGATTTGCATCAAGTGTAAAAAAGAGATTGCAGAGGGGAGTATATTCTGCAATTTCTGCGGAAAGAAGCAGAGTTATGTTCCAGCGAAGTATCACAAGAGAGCGCACGGAACAGGCAGTATCAAGAGAAACAAGCGGTATAAAAAAGAGTGGCTTGCTTATGCGCCGTCTGATAAAAACGGCAGGAACAGCCGTTATATAGGAGCATTTGAAACCAGAAAAGAAGCACAGGAGGCGTTGGCAAAGTATCTGGAGAAAAAACGTCCTGCATTGTACAATGCAGATTTGCAGGAAATCTATCGGCTATGGTCAGAAACGCACTACAAGACAGTATCTCAATCAGCAATCAGTCTGTATTCTTCCATGTGGAAACGGTTTGCGCTAATCTACAGCATGAAGATGAGAGAAATAAAAACAGCGCATTTGCAGGAGATTGTGAATACTGGAACATCAAAATCAGCCTGTAATGCCATCCGGACACTTGCTTCAATGCTATGCCGATTCGCTGTTGAAAACGACATAGTCGATAAAAACTATGCCGAGTTCATCAAAATGCCGAAATTTGAGCGGAAAGAAAAGCGTATTTTCAGCCGTGAAGAAATTTTAACATTATGGGAACATGCAGATGACAAGAATGTGCAGGTGATTCTGTTTATGATTTACACCGGCTTCCGGATAGGCGAAATCACAGAGCACTGACTGCTGAAATGATTCATCTTGATGAGGGATATATCATCGGCGGAGAAAAAACAGAAGCCGGCAGAAACAGAATCGTACCGATACCGCCGGCAATTCCGGAACTGAAAGATTTTTTGCAGAACTGGATAAATCAGGCGGATGCGGAAACAGGCAGACTGATTCCGTATTCTCCGCAGAATTTCCGGCAGAAGAATTTCAGAAAAGCTATGAAAGTATGCGGAATATCAGACACCCGTCTGACACCGCACAGCACAAGGCATACGTTTGCTTCTTTGTCGGCATCGGCAGGGGTTGCGCCGGAACATCTGCAAAAGATTATCGGACATGCAAAGTTCAGCACAACTGCCGAAATATATATTCATCAGGATTTTGCAACGCTTCAAAAAGAGATGGGCAAAATCCAAAAATAGCACTTGAATACAACTAATCATACAACTAATGATAAACGAACTTCTGCTGTTCACTGCTGTTGGAATCGCATTACATAGGCGTATTGGCTATGATGCGATTCCAAAAATTTAATGTTCGGTTAATATAACACAATTCTTCATTTAAGATTCCTACTGTAAAATAAATTCA
>JAFUWP010000074.1 GCA_017483405.1 Oscillospiraceae bacterium
ACAATATTGTTTATGACAATCCGAAAAATTATCATAACAACTTTGCTCAGAACAATGTACCGCATATCTGGCACTATGTCAACGGCGGTTATCACGGTGATAACTGCATTCATGCACATCTTTACAATTACTGCCGCTTTGTATTCAAAGCTACAAAGTAATCTCATAATAATCCCATCAGAAAAGCTCCGTCCTGACAGACGGAGTTTTTTCTGTCAGAATCAGAAATATGACAGATTTCTGTTGACAAATCAATTTTTTTATGATATAATGATTGCTAAAATAAATCAATTTTTTTATTTTAGGAGGCACAAAAATGAATATCAGAAAATTTCAAAATCAGGATGCACATGAACTTGCAGAAGTCATTGCTACAACTTTGCGAACTACAAACAGCAAAGACTATTCATCCGAATATATTGAAAATGACATCAGCTTTTTAACTGCTGAAAAATTGACAGAACGCTCCGGCTGGATGAATCTTTATGTCGCATGTGAGGAAGATAAAATAATTGGTTGCGGAGCAATCGGCCCATACTGGAACAAAGAAGATGAAAGCAGTTTATTTACAATATTTGTACTTCCTGAATATCAGGGCAAAGGAATCGGACGGAAAATAATTGAAACACTTGAACAGGATGAATACTTTTTAAGAGCAAGGCGAATTGAAATTCCGTCTTCCATTACGGCGGTAGAATTTTATAGAAAAATGGGATATGACTATAAAAATGGAATTGCAGAAACAGACGATGAACAACTGTATCGCTTGGAAAAATTCAGATAACTTCTGATTTATATGAGAATTAAACAAAAATCCCGAAAACAGTTCAAACACTGCTTTCGGGATTTGCTTTTTCCGATTACTTGATAACACCGATACCCCAGATAGTGAAATCTGTTCCGGCATCCTGCATATTGATGGAAACATTCAGCGTTCCGGAAGTTGCCTGCATGTAAGCACATTCTGCTTCAGGCCCTCCCCATGTGTACAGCCGATTTCCGTCAATCTGGGACTTCGTGCCATTGACGGTGACATTCAGCTTGCCAAGACTGGAATTCTGATTGGATTTATACACGATGAAAATACCTCTGCCCTCTGTCGTGAATGTCATGGGCGTATTGGCAGAATATTTCTCGAAATTGAACCCGTAAGCAAATCTCGGATAGGAATTATCCGCCTTGAAAGAACCGGAACTGAAATTCTTGAGTTCCGAAATCGGAATGATACTGCCTGATGCGTATTCCGAACCATAGACACCGCCTGACGGTATCGTATAAGATGCGCTCTGATGTTCGGATTTCAGAGCCTGACGGTAGAAATACGCGATACTGTCAGAAATCAGCTTGCATCCGTCCGCATGAGGATGATATTCATCTGTATAATAATCATCGGTTGTCAGCAGTCCGGAATTGAATGCATTTGTCAGCGCGTTATCCATGCTGATGACAGGCACATCATAATACTCGCCGATTTTCGCCATTTGTTCCTGCATGGAATATCCGCCTTTTGCTCTGTTGATAATCAGGATGACAGCAGGCTGATTGTCCTGAGACAGACATTTCCGGACAAGACTTTCATAGCTTTTCTTGTAGATTTCCTCCGGATGGTCATTGACAGAGAATTCAATAAAGATAACATCCGGATTGTCGTTTAAAATATCTCTCTGCGCTCTCATCAGGCCGACTGCGGAAGACGTTCCGGATAATCCGGCATTAATGAAATGACAGTTGCTTCCCGTACCGAATGTTTCGGCAAAATAATCGAAAGACCGCTGGGCATAGCATGTCGGCGCGTGGTTGCCTTCTGTAATCGAACCGCCGATATAAGCTATTGTGGTATCTTTACCGCTTTGCGCTTTCTGAATCTTATCCCATAATCTGGACGTATTGCCGAACTGATAAATCGCATCGGAATAGAATTTCTGCATCGCCGGAGATGCGGTTTCAACATAATCATCCCATATATTTTCAGGAAGTTCTGGCTGAGGGAATTCCGTGATACTGCCTTTCAGATATTTATGAAGCAGAACAATATCTTCCGTGCTGACGGTATTATCATGATTGACATCAGCAGATTTTTCATCAAAGCTGTTTGCAAAACCTTTCAGAAGGCCTTTTTTAGCAAGCATCAGGTCATAGATATTGATGATAGTATCACCATTGACATCGCCGGTGATGATTTCTCTTGCGGAACTTTTTCCAGCACCCTGAATAACCGTTCCGGCCGGTGCGCCGACAGCATCATCGAGATAAAAGCTGTTTTTGGAATCGACTGTTTCCACATAGAGATACATATCAGAGGCATCTGCCGGAATCTGATAATCTGTATTAGCCAGCTGAACCCATTCGCCCTTAGCAACGGTTTCCTGTGCGACAGAGGCATATTGTGTTTCTCCGTCAGCATCCTGATACTGGA
Source organism: Oscillospiraceae bacterium (assembly GCA_017483405.1). Lineage (GTDB taxonomy): Bacteria > Bacillota > Clostridia > Oscillospirales > Ruminococcaceae > UBA3855. Next base: position 2,417 of record JAFUWP010000074.1, read on the forward strand.
GTTTCATACAGAACGTATCCGTTTCCTTGCAGTCCGGACAGAGAACATTCACGGAGAAACTGTAAGAATTTCCAGCAATGAAGGTATTGGCATTCAGTTTCCGCGCCGCGCCGTTCCAAGCGGCAGTCCTTCCGGAAACATACAGAGATTTATTTCCTTCGTAGGATTCCTGCGAGGAAACTTCGACTGATGCCGCGCCTCTGCCCGTCCAGCTTTCCGAACCGTTCTCGAAGGTATTCCGGAAAATAGTTCCATCTGCGGAAATTTCTTCGGTACTTCCTGCGCCGGAGAATTTCCACCAGTCCACGTTGAATAAATATCCGCTGCCGCCGGTAAAGACGAAATATAAATCATGTTCGCCGGAAACTTCACTGATACTGCATGAGACTTCTTTCCAGTTCTGCCAGCCATCCGTAGCCGGAACAGCGCATTTCCCAATTAAAGTGCCGTCCTTGCTGTCGATATGAATTTCGATATTTCCGCCGCTGGTGGCAGATGCCACACTCGCCGTGAAAGTATCCGCACCGTCTCCGAAATCCACTCCGCTGACTTTGACATAATCACCGTTTTCGATATTGGCGATATTTCTGCCGCCTTCCGAACAGGATTCCGTCTCGATGCCGGATTCCCAGCAGACAGTTTCGACCTCCTGACGGATGAACGGATTCAGTGATTTAATCTGTGAAGGGCCTTTTTCGGTCAT
>JAFUWP010000075.1 GCA_017483405.1 Oscillospiraceae bacterium
CGACAGCAGTTTCTGTAGTGGTTTCTGTTGTTGTGATGATGGGTTCTGTTGTCGTGGTCGTTGTTGTAGTTGTAGTTGTCGTAGTGGTGGTAGTTGTCGTTGTCGTGGTTGCGGAAGTCGTTGTTGTTGCTTTGGTAGTAGCCTTTGTTGTCGCTCTGGTAGTTGCTTTTGTTGTCGCTGTTGTTTCGGTTTCTGTAGCAGTTTCAGATTCTTCTGTAGCAGAAGTTTCTTCTTCTGTATTTTCAGCGAGGATAACAGTGGTTTCTTCCGGAGCTGTTGTGGTTGTTTCTGCGGCAGTTGTGGTTCTGGGCTTTGCCGTAGTAATATCTGCTACTGTATAAGTGGATGCGGCAGTAGTTTCTTCTGCCTTTGTTGTCTGTACAGCAGTCGTTTCAGCAGTTGTCTGAACGGTTGTTTCCGGAGCGTTAACAGTCGTTTCCGGAGTTGTCTGTACAGGTTCTGCCTTTGTGCTGACAGCGGTAGACTTTACGAAAATTCTGGCAGTAGAAACGCTTGTTGTTGTCTCTGTAGAGGTTTCTGTTTCTGCCGGAGCAGTTTCCGCCGGAATTGTTTCTTCGATAACGGGATTTGCTGCTGTTTCGGTCTGTTCGGGAGCAGCAGTGATTTTGATGAGCTTCTTGTCAGTATTCTTGTTGCTGGCAGGTTTGTGATTTTCTGCCTGAACGGTCTTTTCAGAAGCTTTTGTAGCAGCCTGACGGGTTTTTACTGCGCTGATAGGCTGGGGATTTTCGGGAGTGCCTGCTGCGCTTTCATCCAGAGTTACGGTAGCGGCATCTGCGACTGCATAACCGCCGAATAAGCAGGATGCTAACATACCCATTGTAATTGCTGCGACTTTTGCCTTTCTCATCGACTCATTCCTTTCTGTAAATGGAAAATAGATTTCAAATATTTGTCTCTTTCTTTGAACCAAACATATCATAGCACATTTTCTTGGAATTGGCAAGCGTTTCAGAACCATTTCTATGAACTCGCCAAACTTTAAGCGGACAAGCGCGGCGGCTATTGTCAATTTGCACATAAATTTTGTAAATTTTATGTGAATACGGACATAAAAAATTCATATTTAAGACTGATAAAATTACATTTTGATTACATTCAGAACAAATCAGTAACTTGATACTGGCAATCTGACATAAAATTCATATCCGGAATTGTTAAAAATAAACAATCGCCTGTCGAAGCGTGTCGAATCGAAGCGTGTCAGCGTTTGGTGATTCTGCACAAACGAAATCGTATAAGTGACAAGACTCCGGCATCTTGTCGATTTCCGGAGAGTATAAAAAATGATGAAAAAAGATTCCGGAACGCTTGACAGTTTTCTTGGATTATGTTATAATAAGGCAGATAAAACAGAATACTCTGCTGCCGAGTAGAAATACGAATTTAAACATTCGTCTGCATGTCGTTAGGTCTTTGAAGATATGCAGAGGAATGTTTCTTTTTTGATATTTTCATTCAGCTGAGTAAAAGAAATATACTATTATAATATAAAGGAGAAATTGATATGCATTATTTTACAAAATCCGAAATAGTTCTCTGGGGAGGTTCAGTTCTGCTGATTCTGACGGCATTTTTCATCTTTGACGGAACGAACTGGATGACACTGACTGCCTCCCTGATTGGCGCAACTTCTCTGATATTCGCCGCGAAGGGGAATCCGGCTGCGCAGATACTGATGATAATTTTCAGTCTGCTTTACGGAATAATTTCGCATCGTTTCGCCTATTACGGCGAGATGATAACCTATCTGGGCATGACGATGCCGATGGCCGTCATTACACTGATTTCATGGCTGAAACATCCCTACAAAGGCAATCAGTCCGAAGTGGAAATTCATCATATCCGGAAATCAGAAATTTTTTGGATGATAATTCTGACAGGTATCATCACGGTGATGTTTTACTTCATTCTGAGATATTTTCATACTGCAAACCTGATACCGAGCACGATTTCGGTCACGACAAGTTTTTTCGCCGTCTGCCTGACATTTTTCCGAAGTCCCTACTATGCTGTAGCTTATGCCCTGAATGATATTATCCTGATTATTTTATGGACGCTGGCATCTCTGGAAGATTCCGGTTATATCTCCGTTCTGGTATGTTTTGTCGTTTTCCTGATGAATGATATTTACGGTTTTATCAGCTGGAAACGCATGGAAAAACGGCAGAAAAATTTTTAAAAAAATATGTAACGAATCCGGATGAATAAAGTCTTATAGACAGAAAGGAGGAACATACCGTGCACGATATTGAAACTCTGTATCAGGAATATTTCCATGATGTGTATTTATATCTCTGTTCGCTCTCGAAAGATGCATCACTTGCGGAAGAACTCACGCAGGAAACTTTTTTCAAGGCGATGAAAGCCGTTCAGCAGTTCCGCGGTGACTGTGATGTCCGTGTGTGGCTCTGTCAGATAGCGAAGAATTTATTTCTGACACACTGCAAGCGTTCCGGACGCTTTACGGGGGAGGAGATTCCCGAATCCGTACCGGATACGGGTATTTCTGTCGAAGATACTCTCGAAGATTCCGAACAGGCTATGCAGATACATAAAATTCTGCATCAGATGGAAAATCCCTATAAAGAAGTATTTACACTTCGGGTATTCGGCGAATTGTCATTCAGGCAAATCGGCGAGATATTCAGCAAAAGCGAAAGCTGGGCGCGTGTGACGTTTCACCGTGCCAAACTCAGAATCATTGATGAACTGGAGGAATTATCATGAAAGCTAAGAAAAATTGTGAATTAATCAGAGATTTACTGCCCCTGTATGCCGATGGCGTTTGCAGTGAGGAAAGCCGTCAGGCAGTTGCCGAACATATCGCCGACTGTCAGGAATGCCGTGATATGCTCAATAAAATGGGACAGCATATCAGTATTTCGGCGGATAAGGATGTTTCCGCCGTGAAGGCCATCCGGAAGAAGATTCACATCAGACAGGCGATTATCATCATCATTTCGATTTTTATCATCCTGAATCTGTTTCCCCTGCTGATGCTGTTCCTGAATATGGACTGCTCCATGAATTATGAAAAATACAATCTTGCGGAAAACGTCCGGATTGTGGAAGATTCCGAGGGATTATGGCTTGTCACGACAAACGAGGCGAATAATTCTGTATTTTATCTTCCGACACTCAGCGATGAGAACGGAAAACACATGGGCTATGATGACGATTTCGATGCCGATAAGAAAGTTGGCTATGGCATCACGCTCAAACAGAAGCGAATCACGGAGATTTCTCCGTTTATTCTTTCATATTCTCAGGAGCAGAGGACAAAGCTGGGAGAGATGAAAAACATTTCAGAAATTTTCTATTATGATGATAAAACCAATACAGAATATCTTCTCTGGAAAGCAGAGTAATTCTGCATAAAATCTGAACTGGAATTTTGTTTAATTTTAATATAGCACTGACAGTAAAAATATGCTATAATGAAACTGTATGTATTTTTATTTACATGTTATCATAAGGAGGATGTTATGAACAAATCTATCAAGAAAGCTGTCAGTGCTCTGCTTGCGCTGACGATGTGCGCGGCCGGAACAGGTCTGCTCCCTGTTATCGCAGAAGATGCAGATACCAAAACTATCGAAGCCCTGCCGCTCGGCACGTATGAAGTCGAAACTTTTGAAGGGGCAACTGTTTGGACTTCCATCTATGAAAATCAGCTCCCTAACTATTCCGGAGAAGGCTTTGCCTATCTGACCGCCAGCCCGATTTACTTCAATGTCGAAGTGGAAGAAGAAGGCATGTACGAAATCAAATTCCGTGCGGCGCAGATTCTCGGTGCAGGCGAATCCAGAATGCAGACAATTTCTATCAACGGCATTGATTATTCCTACAATATGCCGTATCTGACGGAATGGACAGATGTCAGCTTTGGCGTATTCCGTCTGAAAGCCGGTGTGAATGAACTCGCTCTCAAGCCGATTTATGGTTATGCGGCTTATGATACCATCACAATCGAGAAGGCTGTTTTCCCTGAACTCAAGGGAACAGGCGAAACCAGTGACCCGAATGCCACTCCCGAAGCAAAATCCCTTCTGAAATATCTGAATTCCGTTTACGGAGAACATATTCTCTCCGGTCAGCAGGAAATCTACGGCGGCGGTCATGGTGTGCAGACATCCATCCGTTACGATGCGTCTTCCGATACCTGTGTTGATGGTGACGGCAAGACTTACGAAATCGACAAGGAAAGCTACGATACGGATGAACAGGGCAATAAATTCCCGTGGCACTGCATGGATGAAACTGGTTTTGTCTACACTTACAGTACGCAGAATCATAATTATACTTATAATGATTATGACCAAGAATGCCGTTATCTGTATGAACTGACAGGACATTATCCGGCAATCAGAGGCTTTGACTTCAACTGCCATAACCCTGGGTTCGCATGGGAAGACGGCGTAACCGAACGCATGATTGACTGGACTAAGAATAAGAACGGTATCTGCACCGCAAGCTGGCATGTAACCGTTCCGACTTCTATGGATGATTTTGAAGTCGATGAAGACGGCAATATCACAAAAATCTCGAACGACTGGCAGAAATTCACGTATGGTATTTCTACTGATTTCGTAACAGCTAACTGCATGGTAGAAGGCACAAAAGAATATTACTTCTTCCGTGAAGCGATGAGACTGCTGGCTGAACAGTTCCAGATTTTGCAGGATGCCGGAGTACCGGTGCTGTTCCGTCCGCTCCATGAAGCCGAAGGCAACCCGGGGCAGACAGCCGGAGACGGCAAGGGCGCATGGTTCTGGTGGTCGAAAGAGGGAACAGAAGTATATCATCAGCTCTGGAAACTCCTGTACACGACTCTGACTGAAGAATATGGTCTGCATAACATTATATGGGAACAGAATCTTTATGCATGGTCAGAAGATTCCGCACTCTGGTATACCGGTGATGAATGGGTGGATATTGTCGGTTTCGATAAATATAACACTACTTATAACCGTCATGACGGCAAATCCAGCGGCACACCGAATGAAGATGCAGAAAGCAAGATTTTCTGGTCACAGGTCGGCTATGTGGATAATAAAAAGATGGTTTCCATGCCGGAAAATGACTCGATTCCGAGCCTTGAAAATATGGAAATCGAAAATGCAAAATGGCTGTATTTCTGCACATGGTACGATGGCGAAGCCGGCGCACCGCAGTTTATTTCCGGCGCAGAATATCAGAATCCGGAAACGCTCAAGACACTGTTCAACAGTGATTTCTGCATCACACTGGATGAACTTCCGGCAGATTTATTCAGCGGTTCTGGTGATGTGACAACTCCTACCGAAAAGACAACAGAAACAGAAGGCGACTTCAAATATGGTGACGTGGATGCAAGCGGAGATGTTGACATTCTGGACGTTATCACGCTGAACAAAGCCCTGCTCGGAAAGGAAAAAATTTCCGAGACTCAGCAGAAAGCGGCTGATGTCAATCTCAGCGGTAAGCCGGATTCCACAGACTCTCTGATTATTATGAAACATATTGTAGGTCTGGTGACAGAACTCCCTGTAAAAGAATAATTTTTGAATCTGAATGCAAAAGCCCTGCCGTAAAAGCAGGGCTTTTCTGAAAGGATTTGCTTATGAAACAGGATTTTCATGATTATCTTGGAAAGATAAAAAATAAAGAAGATTTTCTGGAGTTTATGAATCTGTTTACGGAAGAACAGGAAGGCAAACTGAAAGAGTATCTGGCATCTGTTCAGGCATGGACAGAAGATATGGAAGGGTATTATAAGAATACAAATCAAGCACTTCCGCAGGGGATTAACTGGAATTTTATCGCCGTGATGCTGTATGCAGGAACAATTTACGAATAAAAAAAGAAACCGTCCGGAAATCGGACGGTTTCAGATTTATGATATAAATTAATTATACACCATACTTAGCAGTAGCAACCGGAACACCAGGGCCCATTGTGGAAGTTACTGTGCAGGACTTGAGATATGTGCCCTTTGCAGCAGCCGGCTTTGCCTTAACAACGGCTTCCAGCAGAGTAGAAAGGTTTTCATCGAGCTTTGCAGCACCGAAAGATGCCTTACCAATCGGGCAGTGAATGATGTTTGTCTTATCCAGACGGTATTCAATCTTACCAGCCTTAGCATCGGTAACAGCCTTAGCAACATCGGGAGTAACTGTACCAGCCTTGGGGTTCGGCATGAGGCCTCTCGGACCGAGCACACGACCCAGACGGCCAACCAGACCCATCATGTCGGGGGATGCTACAACAACATCGAATTCCATCCAGTTTTCTTTTGTGATTTTGTCTACTAAATCCTGACCGCCAACATAGTCAGCACCGGCAGCCTTAGCAGCTTCGTACTTATCTTCTTTGCAGAATACACAAACTCTTACATTTTTACCAGTACCGTTGGGCAGAACAACTGCACCGCGAACCTGCTGGTCAGCATGACGGGAGTCAACGCCTAAACGGATGTGTACTTCTACAGTTTCATCAAATTTTGCCTTGGCATTCTTGCAGACCAAATCCAGAGCTTCTGTGGACTCATAGAGCTTGTCAGCTTCAATTGCCTTACGGCTGTCAACATACTTCTTGCCGTGTTTCATAAATAAAATCCTCCTGTTAGTGGTGATACCGGACTGCTGAACCGCAAATCCGGCTAGCGGAAAGATATCAAATTTTCCTCCCACTTGATATTAAACTCTGTTGAAATCAGTCTTTTACAACTACGCCCATGGAACGTGCAGTACCAGCAATCATGCTCATAGCGGCTTCGATAGAGCCTGCATTGAGGTCTTTCATCTTGGTTTCTGCAATGGTCTTAATCTGTTCCTTGGTGATAGTAGCAACCTTTGTCTTGTTCGGAACACCAGAACCGCTTTCGATACCGCAAGCCTTCTTGATAAGAACAGCAGCGGGCGGAGTCTTGGTGATGAAAGAGAAAGAACGGTCTGCATAAACAGTGATAACGACCGGAATAATCATACCAATATCGTTCTTGGTTCTTTCATTGAATTCCTTTGTGAATGCCATGATATTGACACCATGCTGACCCAGTGCAGGGCCAACCGGCGGAGCAGGTGTTGCTTTGCCTGCGGCGATTTGCAGCTTGATATAGCCTGTTACTTTCTGTGCCATAATAAATTGAACCTCCAAATTTGTGGTCAAGGCGAGTATGCGGAATACTCTCCCACTGTGAAAGCATTTTCTGCCTTCAGGATTTTCTTCTTGAATTAATCATCAAGCTTGACAGCCTGATGCAGTGCGATGGTGGTAGGCGTTTCGCGTCCGAACATGCTGACGAGCACTTCGACCTGTTCGTTTTCGAGGTCGATATTCTTCACAACGCCCGTGAAGCCATCCATATTTGTACCTGTTACACGGATAGTATCGCCGACTTTGTAGTTTACTTCGATAGTCGGTTTGGAATTGATGCCCATAGCGGCAACTTCCTTGTCAGACAGGGGAGTCGGTTTTGAGCCAGGGCCGACAAATCCGGTGACACCGCGCGTATTGCGCACAACTGCCCACGAATCATCAGTATAAATCATTTTCACGAGGACATAGCCAGGGAAAACTTTTCGTTCAAATTCCTTTTTCTTTCCGTCAACAATTTCGGTAACATGTTCTGTCGGGACTTGAATTTCCTGAATCTGTTCATGCAGTTTGCGGTTTTCGACAACTTTTTCGATATTCTGGACAACTTTGTTTTCATATCCGGAATAGGTATGAATAACATACCATTTTGCAGTCTGAGACATGACAAGACCTCCCTTTCAGACATGTTTTAGGAATTCTGACCCAGATTCAGCAGGAACTTCATCAGTTCGAGCAGACCTGTGTCGAGCAGTCCGACAAAAAGGCTGGAAATGACGATTGTACCGAGTACAATGCCGGAATTAATCATGACGGTTTCTCTGGTAGGCCATGTGACCATTTTGAATTCGCGTTTGAGGTCAGCGAACCATTTTCCGATACCGCCGGATTTCTTCTCGTCTTTCTTGTCATTTTTCTTATCTTTTTTATCAGACTTATCTGCTTTGGCTTTTTTATCTTTTTTGGTTTCTTTTTCTTCAGAAACTTCGGTCAGAGCGTCTTTTTTTTCTTTCGCCATGCGCTGTACCCTCCGTTACTTCGTTTCTTTATGCAGTGTGTGCTTGCGGCAGAACTTGCAATGCTTGTTCATTTCGAGACGGTCAGGGTCGTTCTTCTTGTTCTTCTTGGTCACATAGTTGCGACGCTTGCATTCAGTGCAAGCCAGTGTTACTTTCACTCTCATGTTTCGGCACCTCCTGATAGAATAGCTTTTATCCGACTTATCCGGACGAGTTTTAGCTTTTTGCCTCCCTCGATTGACAGAGATAAAAAAAGCACATAAAAAATACCCCTGCAAAGAGGTATTTTTATTATAGCATATTGATTTTTATTTGTCAAGAGGTTTTCGGGATTTTTTATATAAAAAATTATGAGAGCCGGTTAGGGCATCCCGTTTCCCTGCGCCAGACTGGAATAGTAATTGCTCAGAGACTGCGCCGATTTCGAGATAAGCTGATTTGCCTGTGCAATTCTTGCCGTATTCGCATAGATGCCCTTTGAGGCCTCATCCGCGGCGAGCCGCGCCAGATTCACCGCCTGCTGAAGATGTTCGGTCTGTCCGGATTCCGAAAGCTGTTCCGCTGTTCTCAGATATGCGATACTCCGGATAGCGTGTAATTCATCTGTAAAGATGCCTTCCGCCTTGATGTTTTCGACAAGCTGGGCATATTTCTGGTCGGTCAGGAGTTTTTTTGCGTTCCGGAGCGTCTGGAAATCCGGTACTTCGGAGCTTTCCTCCCACGAATCCGACAGGAGCTTATCCATCGGAATATCCAGCACACCGGACAGATATTCCAGTGTTTTCATAGAAGGGGTGGCATTTCCGCTTTCAATCAGACTGAGCATGTTACGGGTGATGAAGTCGCCGGCGACTTCGCTCTGTGTCATTTTTTTGGAGAGCCGAGCTGTTTTGAGTCTTTTACCTAATTCTGCATTGTCCATGAAATCAGTCCTTTCATGATAATTTCTCTTTCATGTAAATCATGTTTACGATTGCTTTTTTATATCATAACACAAATCAGGAAAAAATGCAAGAGGTTTTTATAAAATTTTCAGAAAAAATACTTGACAAAATGCAAAAACTGTGATATGATAAGTTCAGTAAATAAAATTTACATGAAAGAGGGGAATTTCTATGCAGGCATGGTGGGAAAGTTTAACGCAGATTCTGAGAATATTATATTGTATCGCCATACCGTCAACTCTGGTTCTGCTCTTGCAGATGATTCTTGCTATGATGGGCGGTCATCATGATGCAGGTGTGGAATTTTCAGATACTTCCGGCATTGATGATTTGAATTTAGACCTTGACGGTGACGGCATTCCGGATATTGATGCACCGGATATTCATATCGGTTCGGATGGCAGTAATCCGGCAGATTTCGGAACGCTCAAATTATTGACTTTGCAGACAATTGTCACATTTCTGGCAGTATTCGGATGGGTATCCATTATCTGTATCAGTTCAGGACTGACAAATCTCATCAGCATGGTGATTGGTGCAGTCTGCGGATTGGTCATGATGATGATTGTCGCTAAGATGGTGCAGGCAACTGCCAAACTCGCCGAAAACGGAACACTCAATCTGAAAAATGCTATCGGAGAAAATGCGACTGTCTATATTCCGATTCCGCCGAAAAATCAGGGAATGGGCAAAGTGACCATGCAGGTGCAGGGCAGATTCTGCGAACTGGATGCCGTCAATGCCGGCGATGAACCGCTACAGACCGGCGCGCAGGTACTTGTTTCCGATGTCGTAGGTGATACGCTTGTTGTTGAGGAATGCTGATATGTTACAGGTTCTGGTTAATATTTTGGGCGGTATCACCTGTACCGCACTGGGGATAGGGATGCTGTATCTCACGCATCTAAAAAACGGAATTCCGGAAGAACCTCCCGAACCGCCTTGGTATGAGGGCAGAATCATCAAAATCAAATGGAAAACCGTCACGATACAGTATGTTTTTGAAGGTCATGAAATCGAAAAAGAATTTCAGAAACAGGAACTTCCGCTGACGGCTCAACGAACCAGTATGAAAGTCGGTATGCCTGTAAAAATTTTTCAGGCATCTGACAGAAGTCAGCCGTTTGTGCGGTCTGTCGGAAAAGGCACTTCCGGAAGGGAAAGTATTTTAGTTTCCTTGCTGATGTTTGCGGGAGCACTGGTATTTTTTACAGGAAATTGGTGAATGTACCATGAAAGAGTATAAACTTGTTTTGGCATATTTGGGAATCGGAAACAAAGAAAAGGTGAATATTGGTTTTAGGGCAAAGCTGGGTATCGGTCATAAGCCCAACAGGCGGAACGTGGAAATGATGATGCAGGAAATGAATCAGAAAGGTTGGGAAGTGGTCAGTGTTGTGCCGACAGATATGTTTGCTACAAATGGCGAAATGCTCATCACTTTTGAGCGAGAAGTGAAATAATCAGGATGTTCTTTCATATTTTGAAAGGTCTGGGCATAATACTGAAATCTCTGGTTCAGTGAGGTGAATCCAATGAATAGTTTAATTGAGAATAAGGTTACTTTTTCTAAGTAGCTGTCATAGTACCGGCTGTATTTCCGGCTAAGGAGTGAAGTATTTATGTATCGTAAGTCACCGATTCCGTCTATTGTATGGATTGTGATATTGTTTCTGATGATGCTTGATGCACGGATTCTGGGAGCGGTTATCTGCATTCCGGCAGGGGCTTTAATGCTCAGTCAGTGTCATAAAGCAAAAGCAGAAGAATCAGAAAAATACGACCCGATTGGTTTTGTCGGTGGTATCGGAATGCTGTTTTTTGGCTTATGCATTATCATAAATTATTTATTTATTAAGTAAGGAGAATAATTATGGAAAACTTTGGAGTATTGCTTGTCATTTGTGTTATTGTAGTGATTTTGTTCGCTACATTGATTGCGATTCTGTCACGTTACAGAAAATGCCCGTCTGATAAGATTCTGGTTATCTATGGTAAAGTCGGCACGGATGAATTCGGTCAGCCGAGAAGTGCCAAGTGCATCCATGGCGGTGCGGCATTTATCGTTCCGGTGATTCAGTCCTATCAGTATCTGGATTTGACCCCGATTTCTATGAATGTTGATTTGAAAAATGCCCTCTCGAAGCAGAATATCAGAATCAATGTTCCGTCCAGATTTACGGTCGGCATCTCTACCGAACCAGGGGTGATGCAGAATGCCGCAGAACGTCTGCTCGGTCTGAAACTGATTGAAATTCAGGAACTCGCAAGAGATATTATTTTCGGTCAGTTAAGACTGATTATCGCGACTATGGATATTGAGGAAATCAATGCCGACAGAGATAAGTTCCTGATTGCGATTTCCAAGAATGTCGAAATCGAACTGAAAAAAATCGGTCTGAGATTAATCAACGTCAATGTAACGGATATTACAGATGAATCCGGTTACTTAGAGGCACTCGGTAAAGAAGCCGCCGCAAAGGCTGTCAACGATGCGAAAAAGAGCGTGGCTGAAAAGAATCGCGATGGTGAAATTGGTCAGGCAAATGCCCAGCAGGAACAGCGTGTGCAGGTATCTGCCGCAAATGCCGCCGCTATCGAAGGTGAAAACAGAGCAAAAGTTGCTGTTGCGCAGTCCGAAGCTGTCCGCCGTGAACGTGAAGCCGAAGCCCTCCGTCAGGCAACTGCCGCCGAAGCCGTACAGTCCGCTAAGGCAAAACAGGAAGCCTATGCCGCTCAGCAGGAAGCTGAAATGACCCGTGCTCAGCTCGAAAAAGCTACCCAGAAGGCCGATGTTATCGTTAAGGCTGAAATCGCTAAGGAACAGGCAGAAATCGCCGCTGAAGCAGAAGCCGAAGTCGCCAGAAGAAAAGCGCGCGGCGAAGCTGATGCTATCTTCGCCAAGATGGAGGCAGAGGCAAAAGGTCAGCAGGAAATTCTGACCCGTCAGGCCGAAGGTATGAGAAAGATTGTCGAAGCCGCCGGCGGTGATGCCAATGCCGCCGTCAAGCTCCTGATTGCCGAAAAAATTGAAGATTTAGTATCTATTCAGGTGGAAGCCATCAAGAACATCAAGATTGATAAGATTACTGTCTGGGATTCCGGCAAGGGTGCGGATGGAAAGACCTCTACAGCAGATTTCATTTCCGGCATGATGCAGTCTGTACCGCCTCTGAATGAATTATTCAAGCAGGCCGGCATGGAATTGCCTGACCTGTTAGGCAGGGAACATCCGGAAGAAGCAATTGAAGTTCCGGCGATTTCTTCTGAAATTACCGAAGAAGAAAATAAGAAAGAAGAAACTGCCAGCCGTGAAAAGCGGATTCAGAATGCAGTCAGCGCGGTAAAGAATCAGCCTGTGAAGGTTCAGCCGGAAAGAAAGCCGGAAGAAAAAAAGCCTGAATCGAACAGAATTGATTACAGTGTCCTTCCGAAAGACAGCAGTATCAAGCTGGATGATTTGACATAAGCATTATGAAAAACAACATGCCTGAATTGAAAAATTCGGGCATGTTGTTCATATATCATTTACTTCCGTATCCGAAAAGCAGGAACAGCAGAATCCGGATGATGAACCATACAAGAGGCACATAGACCGCAAGTCCGGCGATGCTCCAGAGTATCAGCAGAAATATATCTTTTTTAGTTTTCCGTTCATGAAGATGCAGTATCTGTTCTTTGATTCGGAGCGGACAAAGAAATAATAATATCACATAGCCCAGAGCTAATATTTTTTCCATAAAGAATTCACCTCTTTGTTTTTATTTTTATGATAGCACAAAGCCGGAAGATTGTCCAGTTCTTTTTACACATTTCGGGACATAAGATAGAAAAAAATACAGAAAATAAACAGAAATGTTCAAAGTTTCCCACCCTTGACAAAATCTGAAAAATATGCTATGATAGTACAGACATTGACTGCTGAAAAACAGTCATTCATGGGAACAATGACAAAATCCCTGTATGAGTTGAAATGCAGTTTTCTGAAAATAAGATACAATCATGAGAGCATGGTTATTAATGCAAAAAGGAGTTGTATAGATATGGCAAAAATCAAAGTCGCTGTATTATTCGGCGGTGCGTCAAGCGAACATGATATTTCACTGAAATCCGCAACGCATATTATTAACAATATCCCCCGTGATAAATATGATGTTATCTGCATCGGCATTACGAAAAAGGGCAGATGGCTCTATTATCCTGGTGATGTGTCTGCCATTGCCTCCGGTGACTGGGAAAAAGACCCTGACTGCACATCAGCAGTTCTGTCTCCCGACCCGATTCACAAGGGCTTTCTGGTGAGCGATAACGGCAAAGTAACTGTCAAGAAAATTGATGTTGTCTTTCCGGTACTTCACGGCAAGAACGGCGAAGACGGCACAATTCAGGGCCTTCTCGATTTAGCAAAGATTCCTTATGTCGGATGCGGACTGCTGGCCTCCGCCGCCTGCATGGATAAGGCGGCCGCACATACGATTCTGGAATATCACGGTGTACACATGGCGAAATGGGAGCAGATTTTCCAGAGAGAAATGAAGCATCTCGAAGAAAGATGCCGCGAAATTGCCGAAAAATTAGGTTATCCGCTGTTCATCAAGCCTGCGAATGCCGGTTCTTCGATTGGTGTCAGCCGTGCCGAAACCGAAACAGAACTTATCGAAGGCGTAAAAAATGCCTTTATTCATGATGATAAAGTCATTATTGAAGAATGTATTGTCGGCCGTGAACTGGAAACAGCCGTATTCGGTTATGATGCGCCGTTTGCCTCGACAGTCGGCGAAATTGCCGCCTGCAATGAATTCTATGATTTCGATGCAAAGTACGTTCTCAGCGATTCCAAACTGACCATTCCGGCGAATCTGCCGATTGAAAAAATCAGAGAAATTCAGGCGATTGCCGTCAAGGCATACATGGCCATCGGATGCTGTGGTGTTTCCAGAGTGGATTTCTTCCTGAAAGAAGACGGCGAAGTGATTCTGAACGAAATCAATACAATGCCTGGGTTCACATCTATCAGCATGTATCCGAAACTGATGGAATACATGGGTATGAGTCCATCCTATCTGGTTGACAAGATGATTGAACAGGCCGTGACAACTGAGAGAACCTGCTGATTTCAGAAAGGTGAAAGATTATGAATCATGATGCAATCGGTGTATTTGATTCAGGGCTTGGCGGTCTGACGGCGGTCAAGGCACTGAACGAGATACTGCCGAATGAAAATATTATTTTTTTCGGAGATACTGCGAGAGTACCTTACGGAACGCGAAGCCGGCAGACAATTCTGCGCTATACCAAAGAAGATGTAGCATTTCTGCGCCGTCATCCGGTCAAGATGATTATTGCCGCCTGCGGAACGGTGAGTTCCATGCTGGGAGCGGATTCTCCGGTAGAAGATATTCCGTTTACAGGTGTTGTCTATCCGGCGGCGAACCGCGCGGCGGAAGTCACAAAAAACGGCAGAGTCGGCGTTATCGGTACGCCTGCGACCATCCAGAGCAGTAGTTATGAAACGGCTCTGCATAACATCAATGCCGGAATTGATGTGACGGCGATGCCCTGTCCGCTGTTGGTGCATCTGGTAGAATATGGCTATACCGACAGAAACAATCAGATTACGAGACTTGCGGCGGAAGAATATCTGACTCCCATCCGGAATGCCGGAGTCGATACACTGATTATGGGCTGTACGCATTATCCGATTATCAAAGACATTATCGCCGATATTATGGGCGAAGGGGTCACATTGCTTTCCGCCGGAGAAGAAGCCGCGCGGTATGCGAAAATCTGTCTGGAAGAACAGGATTTACTGACGGACAGCACCCAGCAGGGGCATAATATCTATTATGTCAGTGACAGTGTGTCCAGTTTTCGGGAGAATGCGAAAAATTTCCTTGCCGATGCCGCTCATGGGCAGGTTTTCAGCAGTCGGATTTGAAAAAAGAGGTGGCTGTTTGTTGAATGAAGATTTAAAAAATCAGTGGTCGATGACGCTGAAAAGTATTCAGTATGATGAAAATGAAAAAACAGAGACTACCCTGAATACAGAAATTTTATACTATATTGATAAAAACGGCGAACGTGTGATTTCTTATCAGGAATCAGAAACAACCGGCATGGAAGGTTCTGACATGCAGTTGAGAATTTCGCCGGATAATATGATTTCCATTATCAGAACAGGAACATATCAGACGCATCTGGTAGTACAGAGCGGAAGAAAACATTTCTGTCATTATGAAACGCCTTTCGGAGATTTTGCGGTTGGCGTATCGGCGCGCTTTGTCAGAAACAGGCTCACCGATGAAGGCGGTTCACTCCGTCTGCGCTATACGGTCGATGCTAATTCGACATTGCTGTCTGATAATGAAATCTGGATTGATGTCAAGAAATACAGGAGTTGATATGTTATGATAAATATGATGAAAGCGGCACAGGAACAGCTTCGCGAAATGCTCATGCAGGCAATGGGAACACTGGTATCAGAAGGAAAAGTTCCGGCTGAAGCACTGCCGGCATTCAGAATCGAAGTTCCGGCCGATAAGACACACGGGGATTTTTCCTCTAATATCGCGATGGCATCCGCAAAGGCTCTGCATATACCCCCCAGAAAGATTGCGGAACTGCTGATTGAAGCCTTTTATTTTCAGGGTTCTTATTTCGAGAGAGCCGAAGCCGCTGGTGCTGGGTTTTTGAATTTCTTCTTAAAGAAAAACTGGTTTTCCGATACCGTGCAGGCAATTCTGAACGAGAAGGAAGAATACGGCAAATCCGAAGACGGCAAGGGCAAAAAAGCACTTGTGGAATTTGTTTCTGCCAATCCGACAGGGCCGATGCATGTCGGTAATGCAAGAGGTGCGGCACTGGGTGATGGCATCGCCTCTCTGCTGGAATGGACAGGCTGGCATACCGAACGCGAATTCTATATCAATGATGCCGGCAATCAGATTGAAAAATTTGCTACTTCTCTGGAAGTGCGCTATCTCCAGAAATGCGGAAAGAATGTCGCAATGCCGGAAGATGCCTATCATGGTGCGGATATTATCGCTCATGCAGAAAATTTCTATGCCGAAAACAGTGACAAATTCGCCGATACTGACAGTCAGTCCCGCCGTGATGCGCTGGTTGCTTTTGCACTGCCGAAGAATATCGCCGGTCTGGAACGTGATTTGAAAAGCTATCGTGTCGAGTATGATAACTGGTTCAGTGAAAGCACTCTGCATCAGAATGGCGCAGTCATGGAAATTGTCAAGAAGTTAACCGATAAGGGCTACACCTACGAACAGGAAGGGGCAATCTGGTTCAAAGCCGAACAGTTCGGCGCAGATAAGGATTTTGTACTTGTCAGAGCCAACGGCATTCCGACCTATATCGTTCCGGATATTGCCTATCACTGCGATAAGCTTGTCACCAGAAATTTCGATAAGGCTATCAACGTACTGGGAGCAGACCATCACGGCTATGTGCCGAGACTGAAAGCGGCTCTGAAAGCTCTCGATGTCGATACTGATAAGCTGGATGTCGTTCTGATGCAGATGGTTATCCTGCTGAGAAACGGCGAAGTTGCCAAGCTTTCCAAGAGAAGCGGCAAGGCTATCGGGCTGGTGACACTTCTGGAAGATATTCCGCTGGATGCGGCAAGATTTTTCTTCAACATGCGCGAAGCCAATTCTCATTTTGAATTCGATTTGGACTTAGCTGTCGAAAAATCTTCTCAGAATCCAGTTTATTACGTTCAGTATGCTCATGCAAGAATTTGCAGTATCCTGAGAACATTACAGGAAGAAGGGCTTTATCAGGAAGGCACACCCCTGAAAGACCTGCCTGCACCGGAAACGCAGCAGGAAATTGAACTGATTCGTCATCTTGCGGCATTTCCGGCCGAGATTTCCGCGGCGGCGAAAATCTACGACCCGTCCAGAATTACAAAATACGCTCTGGAACTTGCTAATCTGTATCATAAATTTTATGATGCCTGCTCGGTCAAGAATGCGGAAACCCCTGAAATGCGTGAATTCAGAACTGACCTCTGTCGTGCGGCCGGTCAGGTATTAAGAAACGCGATGGCGATTCTGAAAATCGACTGCCCCGAAAAGATGTGAGCCTTCCCCCTCAAAAATGACAGAACGGTAACAAAAACCGATAAATTTTGTGACGAATACACAAATAAGTTGGAAAAAATTCGCCGTTTTCACGAAAATAAATAAAAAATTAACAAAATGTTCATATTACGTTCATAATTATATGCTACAATTTGTAATATGTAAAGAACGCACTAAAAATATGCTGTTGACTACAGATAAAATTGGTAATTTTTTGAAAACAGAAAGGAAGTCAGCTTATGTCAAACAGATTGTTTCAGGGACTCGTCCACCAGATGCGCGATACAATGGATGCCACTATCGGCATAGTGGACGAAAATGCAACGATTATTGCTTGCAGTGATTTGGCGAAAGTCGGTACAACAAACGAATTTGTATCTTTGGATTTAAGCGATACTCATGATATTTTCATCCGTGACGGCTATACTTACAAGCCGTTCGGCACACGTTCCAAGCCGGATTATGCCGTGTTCGTAGAGGGCACAGATGATACTGCCGCAAAATATGCAAGTATTCTGTCCATTACGCTTTCCAATATCAAGCAGTATTATGACGAAAAGTATGACAGAAATAATTTCATCAAGAATGTTGTGCTTGACAACGTACTCCCCGGGGATATTGTGATTAAAGCAAGAGAACTGCATTTCAATGCTGAAATCAGCAGAGTCGTGCTGTTAATCCGGATTGTATCTTCCAATGATATTTCTGCTTATGATGTCATTCAGAATCTGTTTCCGGATAAGAACAAGGATTTTGTATTCAACATTACAGAATCCGATATTGTCCTTGTCAAGGAAATCAAGAGCAGTGTCGATTCCAAAGACCTTGAAAAGCTGGCTCGTTCGATTGCAGATACACTCAGCAGTGAATTCTATACCAGAGTGAATGTCGGCATCGGTACGGCAGTCACCACGGTGAAAGACCTTGCGCGCTCCTTTAAGGAAGCCCAGACGGCTCTCGAAGTCGGTAAGGTATTCGATACAGATAAGATTATTGTCAGCTATGATAATCTGGGCATTGCGCGTCTGATTTATCATCTGCCGACAACGCTCTGCGAAACATTCCTGCACGAAGTATTCAAGCGCGGAAGTATTGAATCTCTTGACCATGAAACACTGTTCACAATTCAGAGATTCTTTGAAAATAATCTGAATGTTTCAGAAACTTCCAGAAAATTATTCGTTCATCGAAATACGCTCGTATACAGACTGGAAAAAATCAAGAAACTGACAGGACTCGACCTGAGAGAATTTGACCATGCAATTATCTTCAAGATTGCGTTGATGGTGAAAAAATATCTTCAGGCCAATCCGACAAAATTCTGATTTTTCCCCGAAAAATGCGTTTCTTTGCCTGATGTCTGCGGCTTTGAAAAGCGGCGGCTGTCAGGCTTGAATTTTGTCCTGAAACGCATCACAAGAAAGGGTGTTATTAGAGGATTTATGGTAGAATTAAAAGACGTTTCCGTGACCTACTCCAGCGGTGTGGATGCTCTGGAACATGTCAGCCTGAAAATCAATGACGGCGATTTTGCCTTTGTAGTCGGGGCATCCGGCGCGGGCAAGAGTACGCTCATCAAGCTCCTGCTGAAAGAGATTGATGCCACCAGCGGAACAGTCACCGTCAACGGCTATCAGCTGAATAAGCTCAAAAAGAAGAAGATTCCGGAACTTCGCCGGACTATCGGGATTGTGTTTCAGGATTTCCGGCTGATTTCGTCCATGACAGTCTATGAAAATATCGCGTTTGTGCTGAGGGTGATTGATGCGCCGAAAAAGCTGATTCAAAAACGCGTTCCATACGTGATGGGGCTGGTGGGCTTGCAGGAGAAGGCGAATTCCTATCCGGATGAGCTTTCCGGCGGTGAGATGCAGAGAGTCGCCATCGCGAGGGCACTGGTCAACGACCCGAAACTGATTATCGCGGATGAACCGACCGGCAACATCGACCCAGAACTTTCCTACGAAATCGTAGATTTGCTGAGAACCATCAACATGCAGGGGACAACCATCCTGATGGTCACACATGAGCATGAACTTGTCAGAAGATTCGGCGGCAGAATCATCAGCATCACGGCCGGACAGATTGACTTCGATGAGATTGTGGAGGGAACGGATATATGAAACTGAGCGGTGTGCATTATCTGATAGAACAGGGCATTGAAAATCTCTGGAAAAATCGCATGATGTCCTTTGCTTCTTTCTGTGTTCTTCTGGTATCATTGCTTCTGGTAGGGACGGCGGTGCTGGCATATCAGAATATCAGTTCGATAGTCGGCGGCGTGGAGTCCCGAAATGAAATCATCGTCTATATGAATGACGGCACGGATGCCGAAACACTGAACGAAATCGGAAATCAGATACAGAATTTTCCGAATATCGCGGATGTCCGGTTTTATTCCAAAGATGAAGAATATCTCGCACTGAAAGAACGCATGGCGGAATATGATGTGTTATTCGATGCGCTCGGTGATGATAATCCCTTAGTGGATTCCTTTCGGGTGAAAGTACAGGATATTTCGCAGATGAACCGGACAATTTCGCAGATTCAGGGCTTGGATAACATCCTGAAAATCAATGCGCCTTATGAATTTGTCAGCTTTCTGACTCAGCTCAGAACCATCCTGACATGGGTGATGTGCGCACTGATTGGCGCGATGGTCATTGTTTCGATGGTGATTATCTCCAATACGACACGGACAAGCGTTTATTCACGGCGCGAAGAAATCCACATCATGAAATATGTCGGCGCAACGGATGCCTTTATCCGGTTTCCGTTTTTTATCGAAGGCATGATTACAGGCTTCTTTGCCGGATGCGGTGCGCTGGTGATTACATGGCTGGTCTATGATGCGCTTGTCAGAATCGTGGAAAATCAGGTGACTCTGCTGAATGTTATCGGCATCGGCAGTATGATTCAGTTCGATGCCGTGTATCTGTATGCGGCGGCGGCCTATCTGCTGGGCGGTGCGCTTATCGGCGCACTCGGCAGTGTATTCAGCGTCAGAAGATATATTAACGTCTGATAAATTTATTTTTTTGAATTCCTAAAGGAGTGTGAAGTTTCTGCATTGGCAGAATGATTGATTTATGAATATGTTGACATGGAAAAAAGTCTCTGCTGTCCTGATGGCAGTTATCACATGCGGCACATTGCTGCTGACTCAGCCTGTCGGCTGGAATCAACCCGAAACCGAAGTACAGGCTGCTGCTACTATCGCAGAGCTGGAAGCCAGAAAACAGGAAAATAACAAGAAAATTCAGGAATATGAAAACAAGCTGGCACAGTTTTCAGAAAACGAAAAACAAGCCGAAGCCTATCAGAATGCATTACAGGAGAAAATTAATGCTCTCCAAAGCAATATGCAGATTCTCGATACCGAACTCGAAGGCATCAAGAAGAATATTTACTATCTGGATGCGGATATTGCCTCTCCGGAACAGGAGATTTCCGAACAGGAAATCCGGATTGAAAAGGGACTGGAAGAATTCAAGCTCCGTATCCGTGCGATGTATATCAGCGGTAATGACAGCCTGATTTCCGCGCTGGCCGGCGCAACGGATTTTTATGATTTGTTATCGAAATACGAACTGATTTCCTGCGTGGCAAAGCATGATGATGAACTCGTTACGAATCTGAAAGCCGAACTGGAGGCTTATAATCAGAATAAAGAAACACTGGAAACTCAGAAAGCAGAACTCGAAAAGGCACAGGCTGATAAACAGTCCATGCAGAAGGAAATGAAAAATTCCATGAGTGAACTGCGGTTTTCTTATGCGGATTCTCAGGCCGAACAGGAACGGCTCGCCTTTGAAAAGGCATCCGCAAACAAGACTATCGAACAGCTGGAGGCCGATAATCAGACAGTCGATTCTGCCGAAGCTGAAATTCGGGAACAGATTCGCCGTGCTGAAGAAGAAGCCAGAAGAAAAGCAACTGAAACGACAGTGACGACAAAAAAGACCGTTTCCACAACAACGACAACCACCGTTCAGCCGAGGGAAACCACATCGGCTGTTCAGAAAGAAGAAATCGGGACAGCACCGGAAACCGCACCGGTTATCCTGACTGCGCCTGTTTCGACAACGACAACAACCGCCAAGCCCGTCACGACAACAACTAAAATCACAACTACCACCAGAACAACCACCACCACCGCGCCGGAAACGATTCCGCCGACCGAAGCCCCTGAACCTGTTACTGAACTGGAAACCGTTCCCGATTATGATGATACTGCCTTCGGCTGGCCGTGCCCTGAACATTATTATATTTCCAGCGGATTCGGCACGAGATGGGGTACAACTCATAAGGGCATCGACATCGCGCAGAATGCCGGTGCGGATGCAGTTGCCTCCCGTGCGGGCAAGGTGATTAAAATCAATACAAGCTGTACGCATAACTACGGTAAGAGCAGTAACTGCTGTGGCAACGGTTACGGCAATTATGTATTAATCGACCATGAAGACGGCACATATTCGACTATGTATGCGCATTTGCAGTCGGTGATTGTCTCAGTCGGCGATTATGTCGAAAAGGGACAGACTGTCGGCTATGTCGGCACGACAGGATGGTCAACAGGCTATCATCTGCATTTTGAAATCCGTAAAGACGGAGTCGCTGTCAATCCCAGCGATTATCTGAATTATTAATAAATTTGCCTATGAAACAGAAACAATCATTAAGTTCTGTCAGTGTCACGATTCTGCTCTGTGCGCTGACATTTACCGGAACAGTCCTGTTTATGCAGCACCGTTACCGGAAAACAGAGGAAAAATTTCAGCGGCTTGCTGAGTTAGACCAGTATATTCAGCAGAATTTCTATACTGATTATGATGAAGATGCTCTCATGGACAGTATGCTGAAAGGCTATGTCTCCGGACTGGGTGACAGATATTCTTCTTATATGACTCCGGAAGAATATGATTCCCTCATGACCAAAGAAGCCGGAAAGACTATCGGCATCGGGGTGACAGTCGTCCAGAATGAGGAAGGCTATCCGGAAATCATCGAAGTGCAGGAGAATTCTCCTGCTGAAAAAGCCGGACTGCATCCGGAAGATGTGATTCTTGCTGTCGAGGGAGAAGATGTTCTGACTGTCGGTTATACGGAATCCATTTCCAGAGTGCGCGGTGAAGAAGGTACAGCCGTGAATCTGAAAGTCCGTCAGGACGGTACGGAAAAGGAAATTTCCATTGTTCGGGAAACATTTGATGTCACAACGGTAGCAGGACAGATGCTTGACGGGCATATCGGATATATTCAGATAGTCAGCTTTCGGGAGAATACTGCTGACC
Organism: Oscillospiraceae bacterium; assembly: GCA_017483405.1. Classification (GTDB taxonomy): domain Bacteria; phylum Bacillota; class Clostridia; order Oscillospirales; family Ruminococcaceae; genus UBA3855. Next base: position 22,458 of record JAFUWP010000075.1, read on the forward strand.
AGTTTCAGAATGCGCTGGATGAACTGCTTGCACAGGGTGCGGATGCCTTGATTTTTGATGTTCGTGATAACGGCGGCGGTCTGCTGAGTGCGCTGGAAAAGATGCTTGACCCACTTCTTCCGAAAGGTGACATCGCAACAGCGACTTATCAGGGTGATGAAACGGAAGTCGTTCTGAAGTCAGATGCCGAAGAACTCAATCTTCCGATGGCAGTGCTTGTCAATGGAAATTCGGCGAGCGCGGCGGAATTATTTTCGGCATCGCTGAGGGATTTCAAGCAGGCGAAACTTGTCGGGACGCAGACATTTGGCAAGGGCATCATGCAGGTAACGACCCGTATGCCCGATGGCGGAGGTCTGACGCTGACAGTGGCGACATATCAGACGACAAAATCAGAATGCTATCACGGTGTAGGCCTGACTCCGGATGTGATTGCAGAACTTCCGGACGATGCCGAAACAGATGTTCAGCTTGAAGCCGCTAAGAAATTATTTGAATCAGGCAGGTGAATGCTTTGTTATTTACGATAACGGAAATCCGGAATGAAAATGATATAATTCTTGTTTCCGGTGAAACGCTAACCGGCAGAATAAAGGGGATATGGAAAGCGGACGGACTTTCTCCGGCTGTCGGAGCATCGTATCAGATTGAGCTGGATTTCGGAATCATAGACAGAAATACAGTAACTATCAATCCGGATGCGAAAGATGCAAGTACTGAAATTCTGAATGACAGCGTAAGTTTTACCGCTTTATGCGAAAGCATTGATGAGATTTATTTTCTGAGATTTTCATTCGATGGGCTGGAAATGCTTGAAATCGAAAATGATGATTTCACTATCCAAGAGGGCGATTTTCTTACTTTTGAAAAGCCCTTTACAGAAATCGGCATCTATCCGTATTAAAAAAGCTCTGCAAACAGTGTTCAGGCTGTTTGCAGAATTTTCTGATTTTTTCAGGAAAGCAGAAGTTTTTTCAGGGCGATGAAGTCATAGATATTAATCAGATTATCGCCTGTCAGGTCGGCGGATTTCCAGTCGGTAAGCTTATCCCTGCCGAGCAGATATTTCTGTAGCTTGATGACATCTGCAACAGTGCATTCACCATCCTGATTCACATCACCTTTGACAGATGTACTTCCGGAATCAGCAGTATAAACATTCTGATACATGGTTTCCGCCCAGATACGGCGCATTTCCTCATAGCCTTCGCTGTTCGGATGAACACCGTCAGAACTGAGATATTCCGGATGTTCTCTCATGATGGCATCGAAATCAGGGCCTTTGACGACTTCCGGAATTTCTTCATAGATTTTGTCAATCATAGCATTATAATCATCCAGATAATTGGCAATGCCGGCTTCTTCGGCATGAGGAATTTTCGGCAGAACCGGAATTTTTCCGGCATCAAGGACTTTCTGAATCATGGCGACAGTATTTTCATAATATTTCTGCGCACCTGTCTGATTGCCCCATGCATCGTTAGTACCATAAGCAATGCTGACATATTTCCCAGCAAAGACAGAAAGCCATCTGTCGATATTATTCAGACCGTCCGTGCTGGTAATTCCCCCGATACCGCCGTTTTCCTGAATCGGAAAATATCTCGAATCCAGTCTGTTGATGTAAGTTGCAAAACCCGTTCCGAAGCAGTTATTCATACCGCCAGCGGTGATGGAATCGCCATAGAAAATCCAGCTGTCAGTAACGCCGTCCGAAACGTCATGAATATCGAAATTGACCATGCAATTGCCTTCTGTTTTCTCATCGACTCCGGTGATATGCAGACGAATCCAGTTATAGCCCTCGAAGTTGACGATATGCTGACGGGAACTGAGGGTATTTCCGGTAACGGTTTCGACAATTTCCCAGCCATCTTCGGGATAGTCGCCGCCGTCTGCGGCATTGACTTCGATGGTATAATCAGAAGGTTCTTGATTCCGGTTGATATACAGGCCGATGACATCATAAGCACTGGTATTATACCAGACAGCATCAATGATTCTGCGATTTTCTTCGGGAACGCCGGAGAGGTCATAAGCAAGGTAATCATCCGGCGCGACTCCCTGCCAGAACGAATAGTAATAGTCATCATTTCCGGCTGTAGCAGTTGCCGGATTCGTTCCGGAATAAGCCGGACAGTTCCGGCTGATAACGAGATTCGGCTTGACTGCCGCAGAA
>JAFUWP010000076.1 GCA_017483405.1 Oscillospiraceae bacterium
ATTTCACTTATGCCGAAATGCCGATAGTATCTTCAAGATACTGGAATATTGTTCACGGCTTTACGCCAGATGATGTCAGAGCGGATGAAGAAGGCATTCAGATTATGCAGATACTTGGCAGAAATATGGCATGGTTGCTTAAATGCATCGAAGCCGGAAAATCTGCCGGCATTGAACAGCCGACGGCTGTCAAGAAAATATTTACTAACTTTATCTAAAAAACGAAAAGGAGATTTTAATCATGGGATTTGACAGATTAATCAAGAAAATCAAAGAAACAGGCAACCCCTCTGTTGTAGGACTCGACCCGAAGCTCGATTATGTTCCGGAATATTTATTCAAGAAATTTCAGGAAGATGACGGCGCAACTCTCAAAACCGCCGCAAGAGCAATCTATGCCTTCAATAAGGCTATCATTGATGAAATCTATGATATTGTTCCGGCTATCAAGCCGCAGGCCGCTTATTATGAAATGTATGGTTCTCAGGGTGTCAAGGCACTGGAAGATACTATCCGTTATGCACAGCTGAAAGGCATGTTCGTCATCACAGACGGCAAGAGAAATGACATCGGCGCAACCATGCAGGCTTATACAGCCGCTCATCTCGGAACGGTTAAAGTCGGCGATATGGAAATCGAACCGTTCGGCTCGGATGCACTGACAGTGAATGGCTATCTCGGTTCTGACGGCATCAATCCGCTTCTGGAAACCTGCAAAACCCGTGATAAAGGTATTTTCGTACTGGTCAAGACTTCCAATCCATCCAGCGGCGAACTTCAGGACAGACTCATTGACGGCGAACCGCTCTACGCAAGAATGGGCGACCTCTGCGAACAGTGGGGTGCTGATACTGTCGGCGAGTTCGGTTATTCCGCAGTTGGTGCAGTTGTCGGCGCAACCTATCCCGAACAGCTCAAAGAATTAAGAAAGAGACTGCCTCATACCTTCTTCTTAGTCCCTGGGTATGGCGCACAGGGCGGCGGTGCAGAAGGTGTTGCCGGCGCATTCGATGAAAATGGTCTGGGCGGTATCGTCAATTCTTCCAGAGCCATTATGTGCGCTTATCAGAAAGAAGGATGCAATCCGCAGGAATTCGCAAAGGCCGCAAGACGTGAAGCCATCCGCATGAGAGATGACATCACGCAGTTTGTCAAAATCAAGTAAATTCTTCTAAACAGAAATCCGGTGCAGAGTGCCGAAAACCGGCACTCCGACATCGGTTATGATAAAGCTATCTTATCAGAAAGGGTGTAGTATATGGCATTGATAAAAAATGCAGAACCGGCTTGGCTCGTCCTCGCAGACGGTCAGATTTTCAAGGGAAACAGTTTCGGTGAGAAAGGCACTGTCATCGGGGAAGTCGTTTTCACCACCAGTATGACAGGCTATCAGGAAACACTCACTGACCCCAGCTATTACGGACAGATTGTCACCCAGACATTTCCGCTGATTGGTAATTATGGTGTCAATTCTCAGGATTATGAATCTTCTAAATCTTATGTCAGCGGTTATATCGTCCGCGAATGGTGCAATACACCATCCAATTTCCGATGTGAGGATAATATTCAGAAATTTCTGAAATCTCAGCATATTATCGGATTATATAACATCGACACGAGACGGCTCACCAGAACCCTCCGCGAAGCCGGTGTCATGAACGGCGCAATCACAACCGAAAATCCCGAACAGAATCTTTCTTCCCTTCTGGAACAGATTAAAGCCTATTCCGTTGTGGATGCTGTCGCATCTGTTACCAATCCCGAAACAAGAACTTATTCTCCGGAATGTCCTTCTTCTTACAAGGTCGCACTGTTCGATTTCGGTTATAAAAGAAACATCCGTCAGGAACTCGTCAAGAGAAACTGTGAAGTCGTTGTTGTCCCTGCTGACACCACTGCCGACAGTATCAAAGCTCTGAATCCTGACGGAATTATGCTGTCCAACGGCCCTGGTGACCCTGCCGAAAATGTTCAGATTATCGAAAATCTGAAAGAAATCGCCAAACTCAATATCCCGATTTTCGGCATCTGTTTAGGCCATCAGCTTATGGCACTTTCTCAGGGCGCAAAAACTGAGAAACTCAAATACGGTCATCGCGGTGCGAATCAGCCTGTCATCGACTTACAGTCCGGAAAAACTTACGTCACAAGCCAGAATCACGGCTATGCCGTTGTCGGTGACAGCCTCAATCCCGAAATCGGCGAAGTTTCCCATATCAATGCCAATGATAAAACCTGCGAGGGTGTCAGATATAAAAATTGTAATGCATTTACAGTACAGTTTCATCCGGAAGCCCACGGCGGCCCTCTTGATACCGCGTATCTGTTTGACGAATTCATTTCCAGAATGCAGAAGGGAGAAGATTAATCATGCCATTAAGAAAAGATATTAAGAAAGTATTAGTTATCGGTTCAGGCCCTATCATCATCGGACAGGCTGCGGAATTCGACTACGCAGGCGCACAGGCCTGCCGCGCCCTCAAACAGGAAGGTCTTGAAGTTGTGCTGATTAACTCCAATCCGGCAACTATCATGACTGATAAAGCAATGGCCGATAAAATCTACATCGAACCCCTTACGCTGGATGTTGTCAAGCGCGTTATCGAACTCGAAAAGCCGGACAGTGTTCTGTCTACCCTCGGCGGACAGACCGGTCTGACCCTCTCCATGCAGTTAGCCGAAGAAGGCTTTCTCGATTCCCATCATGTCAAATTGCTGGGCGCAAATCCGGAAACCATCCATAAGGCCGAAGACCGTCAGGCTTTCAAAGATACGATGGAGAAAATCGGCGAACCGTGTATTCCCTCCAAAGTAGTCGAAACTGTTGAAGATGCTGTCGATTTCGCAAAAGAAATTGATTATCCGGTTATCGTGCGTCCTGCATTCACACTCGGCGGAACAGGCGGCGGC
>JAFUWP010000077.1 GCA_017483405.1 Oscillospiraceae bacterium
ATAAGAAATCGCCTTGATATGCAGATTTCTGGCGGCTTTCAGAATCGCGCGGATTTCTTTGGAACTGAATTCTTTTCCGTAGGAATTGGGATTCAGCACAACGGAAGTATCCTGAATTAAATCGAAAAATCGAAGACAGTTCATTCTGTAGCATTCGGCATAACGCCGGATAAATCTCTGCATACTCTTGTGACTGGTGAAGAACGGCACGAAAATTTCTCCTTCCGGATTGCGGACAGTAACCAGCTCCATCCGGACACCAGTGTGATTTTTATCCGGCTTGACGGGATTCCGGCATATCACGAAAATATCGCTCCGGATGAGCGTTTGCAGAAAAATACTCCGTCTGGAAGGGTCATTGATGGCAGATTTCAGTAATTCATCTAGATTCATAACAGAAATTTCGCCTCCTGATGGTTATTTGGAACGGTTTCCCATTGTTTTGAGGGTCAGGCGGATTAATTCTTCAGCCGGAAGGGAATCATCCATACCGGCAAGAACGGGCATGATTTCCTCCTGACGGTAGCCGAGCACGGCGAGTGCGGCCAGCGCTTCGGAAAAGTTATCCGTTCCGGCGGAGATGACAGAAGCCGGCGCATCCTGCAAAATCGGATTGGATTTCAGCAGTTTGTCCTTGAGGTCAAGAATAATGCGTTCGGCGGATTTTTTGCCGATGCCCTTGACTTTTGTGAGGGCAGTACTGTCACCGGAGGCGACCAGAAGGGCGAATTTGTTCGGAGTGAGGTCAGACAGAATCGCGAGCGCGGCTTTTCCGCCGATTCCGGAAACGGTAAGCAACATCTGAAAGCATTTGAGTTCGTTCTTATCTGCGAAGCCGAACAGTTCGACAGCATCTTCACGGACGTTCATGTGCGTATAGACGCGGACATCGTTTCCGATTTCGCCGAGTGCGGAAAGTGTCGTGTTCGTTGTCCGGCAGGCATAGCCGACTCCGCCGCATTCGATAACGGCGAGATTTGGTTCTTTTTCGGTTAAGATTCCATGTAAGCTGTAAATCATGATACGACTCCCGTTAATTCATAGTATAAGTATTTCTGCCTTCTTCTAGGGCTTCCATAATTTTAGTAATCTCATCGAGTGCATTTTTTTCTTCCGGATACATACCCATGACCTGTGTACCGCCGGCAGTAATGGCATATTTGTCTTTTCCGCCGAAATTTCTTGTCACATTCAGCATGGTGAAACCGTCAGCTCCGCCGAACTGAATCAGAATTTTCTTATCTTTTGATAAAATATACATATCTGTAAATTCCCTCCTGAAAAATCATCTTTTTCCCCGACAGAAATGCCCGTGACAGATGGCAATCGCCAGTGCATCGGCGGCATCATCCGGTTTTGGAATCTGTTCGAGTTTCAGAATATTTTTAGTCATATTCATGACCTGTTTTTTCTCTGCTTTTCCGTAGCCGACAACGGCCATTTTCACCTGTAACGGCGTATATTCAAACACCGGAATTTTTTTCTTGGCGGCGGCCAGAATCAGAATCCCTCTTGCCTGTGCGACATCAATAGCGGTTTTCTGATTGGATGTGAAATATAATTTTTCGACCGCCATGCAGTCCGGCTCATATCGCCGGAAGACTTCATGAATATCGATATCAATACTGCAAAGTCGTTCAGTGAACGGGGTATGTGCTTCGGTCAGAATCGCGCCGTAATCGATAGGCGCAAAATTCGCGCCGGCATAGTCCACAATTCCGAACCCGACAATTGCATAGCCAGGGTCAATCCCCAGAATTCTCAAATATATCCCTCCTGTTCCGCATACTTCTATATTATAACATAAAAGTCACCCCTTTTTCAATACCTGAATACAAATTTTGTATTGATTTTTCCAAAAAAATTTTGTATAATAATAATAGGACAGTATCTGCTGTCAAAACTATATCAGGAGGATATTTATGAATCTGGAAGAATTACGAAAAAATATCAACGAACTGGACAAACGGATTGTTTCTGATTTCGCATCCAGAATGGAGCTGTGCCGTCAGGTCGCTCTGTACAAACAGGAGCACGGAATGCAGATATTCCAGACAGACCGCGAAAAAGAAGTGATTCAGCGTATACGGGAAAATGCGCCGGAAGGTCTGGAAGGCTATTCCGCGGTACTGTTTCAGAATATTATGGATATTAGCAAATATTTGCAATATCGGGAACTGCACAAAAATGTGAAGCCTTATGAATACAAGCCTCTGACGCTCGACCCGTCCGCGGTGGTAGCGTGTCAGGGAACGGCCGGCGCAAATGCCGAAACTGCCGCCAAGCAGTTTTTCGGACAGGACTGCAAACCGAAATTTCTGCCTGGATTCGCCGATATTTTTGAAGCTGTCCAGAATGGCGAAGTACAGTTCGGCATCATTCCGGTAGAGAATTCCACTGCCGGAAGTGTCGTGCAGGCTTATGACCTGATGGCGAAATATAATTTCTACATCTGCAAGACGACAACAGTTGAAATCACGAACTGTTTCGCCGTCCGCAAGGGCACGAAATTATGGGATGTAAAAGAAGTATATTCGCATCCGCAGGCATTATCTCAATGTGCGCGGTTCATCACCGTACACGACATGCATCCGATGCCCTACAGTAACACGGCAACCGCCGCGCAGATGGTCGCGGAATCTGACCAGCCTTACGGAGCTATCTGTTCCGAGAGCTGTGCCAAACTCCACGGGCTGGAAATTCTGCAAAAATACATTTCCGATTATGTGCCGAATTATACAAGATTTATCTGCATCTCGAAAGAACTTCTTCTTCCGGAGGATGCCGACAGAATTTCCGTCATGCTGAAACTCCCTCATGAAGAAGGTTCTCTGTATCGTCTTCTGAGCAAGTTCGTTATCGGGGATATGAACCTGCTGAAACTGGAAAGCCGTCCGATTCGCAACGGCAGTTTTGATGTCATGTTCTATCTGGATTTCAGCGGAAATATTCATGATACTGCTGTCTGCGCCCTGCTTGCGGAGCTGTCGGAAAATCTCGAATATTTCAAATTTCTCGGTAATTTCAGCGAAATATAGTCATTTTTCTGAAATCTGTAATCAGCCTGTAACGATTTGATTTCATTCTGTCATTGTATTTATTTCTCAGATATTGTATAATAATATCAGCAATCAACATCACGATAGGAAGTGAAATTTATGTATTACTGCTGTGCAATTACGGATAAGGGAATCCGTCCGCATAATGAAGATGCACTTCTGATTCACCGGACTGTCCTGACGGACGGCGTGACAGAATGTGAACTGTCAAGTCCGTTTCTGATAGCCGTTGCGGATGGCGTTTCCGGAGAGCAGTCCGGAGAACTGGCTTCTTCGGCATGTCTGCACATGCTGAAAGATGTATCTTTCAACAGCCGGATAGATATGGAACAGAAATTATTTTCGATTCATGAGGCACTGGCCGAACTCGGCTCGAAACAGGAAGAAACCCGCAATATGCAGACGACTCTGTGTGCAGTCGGCGTGGATGAAGCGGATATGATTCACAGTATGAATGTCGGTGACTCTCGTCTTTACCGTTATCGGAACGAGCATTTACAGCAATTATCGCGCGACCAGTCATTTGTGCAGGTTCTGTATGAACAGGGGGCGATTTCGGCCGATGAACGGCAGAATCATGCCAGACGGAATATCATCTTTCCGGTGCTGGGGAATCTGACGGAACAGCCTGATTTCGATGTTCGGGAGCATCACGAACGCATCGAATACGGCGATATTCTCTTATTATGTTCCGATGGGCTTTCTGTTTATGTGACTAAGCCTGAAATGGAAGAAATTCTTGCCATGCCGAAACCGTTAGTCCGCAGACTGCAATTATTGATGGAACTCGCCATGCAGAATCATTGTTCTGATAATATTACCATCATCGCGTTAGTCCGTATGGCGGACAAGCCGAAAAATAAAAAATAAAGAAACAGCATTTTTCCGGCCGGAAAGAGGCTGTTTTGTCGGGCATCAGAAACCTTTCTGTCTGAGGTCTTTGAGAAGATTCACATAATATTCCCGAACATCAAAATCCGGAATATTCTCCCGATTGAGGTCAATCATATCGCCGTGGGAGATGCCTCTTGTGCCGGAAGGTTTCAGTGTCTGGAAGTCTTTTCCGTCAAGACGGGCGGAATCGGCCGTGACAAGGCCGTCACTTTTGGCCGAACTATCGAAATGCTTCATGCAAAGATAACTGAACCATAGCGGAAACGGCGCAGAAAAAGCGTTATGCATCTCAGACATCCGGCACTGACAGAAAACCTCCTCCGGAACAGGGCATTCCTGATTGAAAGTCTTGCTGTGTTCGGCAGTCAGGTCATACACACCCTCCAGAAAAGCCGGACTGGTATCGCCGAGCACCTGAAAAACATGCTGATATTTCTTATCGAGCCAGTTCTGCACGGATTTCGGAATTTTCTGTAAGGTATCATCCACCCAAGCGCACCCGTGATGAGGCGTATTGATAGTTGTCAGGCTTGCGACATACGGAGCATCGCCGAGCTTTGCGACAGCATAACGGGAATCGAGACCGCCTTTGGAATGTGCGATAATATTGATTTTCTCCGCGCCGGTCTGTTCGAGAACGGCATGAATCTGCTGATGAAGCTCTATTGCACTTTTCTCGATGCTCTGCGCGGATTGTTGTTTCCCGTAGAAGATGCGCGCGCCGTTTTTGCGGAGTTCGGCC
>JAFUWP010000078.1 GCA_017483405.1 Oscillospiraceae bacterium
AGAAATCGCTCAGGAAACCGGCGAAAAACGCGCCGATATTGTCATCGCACTGGAAAGCATCAGTGACCCGATTTCTATCTATGAACCTGTCTATTCCGATTCCGGTGATACTCTCTGTGTCGCTGACCAGCTCAGTGACCAGAACAGTGCGGAAAGCTGGATTGCGCAATTCTCCATGCGCGATGCGATGAACCATCTGGAAGACCGTGAAAAAAATATCCTCTGGCTTCGCTTCCTCTGCGGAAAAACGCAGGTCGAAGTCGCTAAGGAAATCGGCATCTCACAGGCGCAGGTTTCCCGTCTCGAAAAAAATGCCATTGCCAAAATCAAAGATGCTATCTGACAAGAATTCCCCTGCCGTCCATGACAGGGGATTTTTTTCCGAAAACGATTGACAAAGCTGTTCCGGTGTGCTATAATGTAAGTATAAAAGGAGGAATAATACCATGAAAAAAATAATTTTTGTGCTGGCATTGTCAGTTGTTATGCTCTTTGCAGGATGCGGAAACCAAACCCAAACAGTAGAAAATTCTGTTCCCGAACCTCCTGTCACCGAAACAGAAACTACTGTACCGGAAACAGAAACAACCGCCGAAACTACAGCAAAGGTGACTGAAACTACGGTTCAGACTACAGCTAAAGCAACCGAAACTGCTGTTGCAGTTTCTGAAACGGCAGAGAATGTTATGCAATCTGTTATTGAAGAAGATGGTTCGGAAACAACGGAAGAACCTACTGCTCCATTGATTTCTGCCGAAGAACCTGCTATTTCCGAAACACCAACACCTATTATTATTGAAGAAGGTTCTGAAGAGTGGCAGAGAATGCAACAGAATTATCAAGAAGCTATTTCAGAAGACCCTGGTTATGTGGCATCACAAGAAGAACAATATGAAGATTGGCAGATTAGAGGTTGCGACCCTCAATTGCATGAACTTGGAATTGATGTTGTTATTTCTGGTACAACTGAAGAAAGAGAACAAATCTATCATGATGCACTTGTGGAACTTTTTGGAAGTGATGTGAATGTTGCAGGTACTGGCGTAGCTCCTACTGATACTCGTTTACTTTTTGAATTAAGTGATTTATCAGCTGAAGAAAGGGAACAAATGTATCAAGATTTTTTAGCAGGAAGAGATTGGCATGATATTTCGGATGCTGAATTAGTTGCTAATCTTGCTATTATATCACAGTCTGGACATAGTGATATTATTGACTATCTAACAGGTAAATATAATAGACAATTCAGTGATACTACTTATGAAGTTTTATAAGCTTTAGTTTAGTTATAAAGGAGTGTTAGTATGCTTGCAAGAAAAGATGAAAAAGAGTATATCTCAAGTGAAATATATTTTGCTCTAACTAGAGATTGGGAAAGACGAACTGAACTACATGAAGGTGAAATTGTAGATTTGGCGAGTCCTACTGCTACACATAATGATATTGCAGGTGGACTGTATTCAGAGTTTAAATCATTTATTAAAAAGAATAGCGGTAAGTGCAGTGTTAAGCTTTTGAATTTTGATATTGACTTAGGGAATGATACTGTAGTTGTTCCTGATGTTGCAATTATTTGTGACCGCTCTAAGCTTTCTGATAAGCGTTGTACTGGTGCACCTGATTTAATTGTAGAAATTGTATCCACTAATCGTAATGACGATTACGTTAAGAAATTATTCTACTATGAAAAAGCTGGTGTCAAAGAGTACTGGATTGTGGATATTAAGTATAAAAGGATAACTGTCTATAAATTTGGAAATGAAGAATCACCTACAATTTATGGATTTGATGAGTTTATTCCTGTTGGTATCTGGGACAATAAACTAACAGTGTGCATCAATGATTTTATCGAAATTTATGATGACTGAATAAAAATCCCCTGCCGTTGTGACAGGGGATTTTTTCTTGACAAATGATTAAAGTTCTGATAAGATAGTAAGCGTAAAATAAACCACATCCCAGATAAAAAAATCTCGCCGAATCATTCAGCGAGAAATTACGATTCATTCCAGGGCAAAAGAATAGTTCCGGCAGGATGGGAAAACAAATCAATCAGATATTTTTCTGCATCCAG
>JAFUWP010000079.1 GCA_017483405.1 Oscillospiraceae bacterium
AAGAACGTCTGGGGGAGTGAGATTGCCTATCTTCAGTCCGTTGACAGCAGTGCCGACAGAAATGCCCCTCAGTTCGAGCAGAATGTTTCCTATACTGCCGAACAGGTTAAGGACATGTTATCGGCATCGCGCGAAGGCTTGTTTCTGGGGACGGATACGGCTCACTGGTTCGGCGAGTCAGAATGTTCCGAAGCCGGAACGGTATTGCAGATACCAGTCGGGACGAGCATCTTTACCGGTCAGGAGTTAAGAACGATTTTCAGTCTGCGGTCGGCGGTGTTTAAAATCCGCTATGAAGATAAAAATTTTATCTTCACAACCTACGGCTATGGCCATGATGTCGGCATGAGTCAGTACGGTGCGAACGTGATGGCGCAGAACGGCGCAGATTATCGGGAAATCTTAGCTTATTACTATCCGGAAACAGAGCTGAAAACTGTTTCATGAAAGATAGTTTTCAACATTCCAACGTGCAAATGTTGAAAACTCAAAATCAGCACAGCGGAACATTCCGCCGTGCTGATTTTTTTACAGATTTAAAAGCCGTTCGGCATTTCCGGCAAAAACTGCATGTTCCTGCTCCGGAGTCAGCCCCAGCCGCTTGATTTTCTCAATCGTGACTGCCGGATTATCCCACGGACAGTCGCTCGCAAACAGTATTTTATCAAATCCATGTTTTTCCATAATCCGGAATAACAGTTCATCATCGTGCATGTGCTGACCGATAACTGCCGTATCCAGATAGAGATTCTCAAAATTTCCGGCTAAGATGGATTCTACCTCGTTCCAGAGCTGATTTCCTCCCAGATGCGCCAGAATAAAAGTCGTATCGGGAGCGGATTCCATCGCCCTGACTGCCATCTTCGGAGTACAGTGAATATCATCCGGACAAACGGGGTCAACTCCGGCATGAAACAGAATCGGCAAGCCTAATTCTCCGCATTTCCGGTAAATCGGGAACATGCGTTCTTCATCGGCATAGAATCCCTGATAATCCGGATGCAGTTTGATTCCGTAAAGGCCTAATTCTTTAATTCTTTCCAGTTCCTGAAAGACATCATCCCCATCCGGATGAACACTCCCGAACGGAAATATATGTTCTGATTTACACGATGCCGCCCAGTTATTGCACACAAGATGCTGTGTCGGCTTTGTCGCTATCGAAAGCAGAACAAAACCGTCAATCTTCCAGTTCTGCATTTTTTGTTCGGTATCGGAGAGCGTACCATTTGTTTCGGGCGGTTCTTTCGCGGTTTCGGCTAATGATTTGATAGTTCTTTCCGCGATTTTGTCCGCAAAGGCATGAACATGAAAATCAAGATAATTCAAGAAAGTGCCTCCTGACTGCTCTTAACAGATTTGGTTTCAGATTCCGGCTGATAGCATGTGAAGATTCTGTCAACTTCTTCCGCATCTTTTACTTTTGTGAAACTGCTCACAACAGGACAGAGAATCAGAGAGAATATCATGCAGAATGCACCTGCATTCAGCGGAGAAGTGATTGTGAACGGAATCGGCAGGCTTGCGGCGGCTTTGGTGAGTTCCGGAAACCATCCCAGCATGAACAGAGCTGTATGTGTCAGCGTGAAGATAACAGCAAATCCAAAACATGCCCAGACTCCGGCCGGAGTGATTTTCTTCGAGAACAGGCCGAGCATAAACGGTGCTAAGAATGAACCCGACAGCGCACCCCATGAAATGCTCATCAGGGTTGTGATATAAGCATTCTTATTCGCCGCCATGATGACAGAAATCAGCAGGAACACGGCAATAAAGATTCTGATAAACAGAACTTGTTTTTTCTCATCCATTTTGCCTTTCATCGCAGGTTTGATTAAGTCGAGTGTCAGTGTCGAACTGGATGTCAGTACCAGTGAAGAAAGTGTGGACATCGAAGCGGACAGCACCAGCACGACAATCAGGCCGATTAAGAATTCAGGCAGAGCCGTCTGAAGCATCGCCGGAACGATAGCATCATATTCGAGTTTGCCGTTGATGGTGTTGATAAATACTTTAGAAGTATCAGAAGCATCTGCTGTTCCGAACAGTCTGCCAAATCCGCCGAGGAAATAGCATCCGCCGGAAACGATGACAGCAAAAATTGTGGAAATAATACTTCCTCTGCGGATAGCATTATCATCAGAAATCGAATAAAATTTCTGAATCATCTGAGGGAGTCCCCATGTTCCGAGCGAAGTCAAAATCACAACGCCCAGCAGGTCAGCCGGATAAGGGCCGAATACAGAATTCAAAGTCTGCGTATTGCCGGAATCATCCGCAATCTTGCCGAGATTCTGCATCGCCGTGCCGAATCCGCCCTGATAGTTCACAATAGTAATCACAACGGCAATGATGCCTATCAGCATGATGATGCCCTGTACAAAGTCATTGAGTGCCGTTGCATGGAATCCGCCGGCGATAACATAAATCGCCGTAAATACCGCCATGATGATGATACAGTAAATATACGGTACGCCCAGCGAAGATTCAAACAGTCTCGACAGACCGTTATAGACGGATGCCGTATAAGGAATCAGGAACAGGAAGACTATCAGAGAAGATGCAATCTTGAGTTCCTTGCTCTGATAGCGTTTCTCGAAGAATTCCGGCATAGTCGCGCAGTCGAGGAATTTCGTCATTGTTCGGGTTCTTCTACCGAGAATCACCCATGCCAGAAGCGAGCCGATTAACGCATTTCCGAGGCCTATCCAAGTGGCAGAAATACCGTATTTCCAGCCGAACTGTCCGGCATAGCCGATAAAGACCACCGCCGAAAAGTATGACGTTCCGAACGCAAATGCCGAAAACCACGGGCCTATACTTCTTCCGCCGAGCACGAAATCGCTGACGCTTTTTGTTTTCCGGTTACAGTAGATGCCAATGCCTACCATCAGACATAGATACAGCACCAGAATGAGCCATTTAATCATAATTCTTACCCTCTTTTTTGATTATTTTTTGATTTAAAGCTTTAACGCTTTTCCGCATAAAAGCAACTGTAATTATTATAATTCATAAAATCCGGTTTGTCAAGGGGTTTTGTAAATTTCTATGATATTTTCAAAAAATTAGATTTTATTTTTGTATAATAAGTCATTTTTGGAAAATAAAAATCAGGCAGTCCGGAACGCGCCGGACTGCCTGAATCTTATTTCTTTGCGAATCCTGTAAACAGAGAAGTCATCACCGGAACAGCAAAGGAAAAGGCTATCGCCTGATACAGAAGATTTCCGGTCAGGGATGCGGTCGAGAAAATCCCCTGTACCTGCGGAATCCAGATGGTAACAGCTAACATCAGTGCAGAAATCAGAACCGCAAAAATCAGTTTCCAGTTCGAGAAATAGCGCACACTAAAAATCGTTCCGTGTTCGGATTTGCATTCAAATACATGAATCAACTGAGACAGCACCAGCGTGAAAAGAGCGCAGGTACGGGCTTCGGTAAGTGTTCCGCCGAACCGGAGAGCAGTACTGAATGAACCTAATGTACATAAACCAATCATGACGCCTCTCCAGATAATTTTAGTCAGGAGGCCGTCTGCGAAAAAGCTTTCATCCGGTTTTCGTGGCGGACGTTTCATGACATCAGATTCCGGCGGTTCGAGTCCGAGTGCGATTGCCGGAAGGCCATCCGTAGCTAGATTCACAAGCAGTAACTGCACCGGCAGAAGAACAACAGGCATTCCCATCAGGATTCCGAGAAACATCGTGATAACCTCGCCGATATTGCAGGATAACAAATATCTGACAAATTTCCGGATATTGGAATAGATAGCCCTTCCCTGCTCGACAGCGGAAACAAGGGTTGCAAGATTATCATCCATCAGGATGACATCAGCCGCCTGTTTTGCGACATCCGTACCAGTTAGGCCCATCGCAACACCGACATCAGCCTCCTTGATAGCCGGCGCATCATTCACGCCGTCTCCGGTCATGGTGACGATGTTTCCGGCGCGCTGAAAGGCTCTGACCAATCTTAGCTTATGTGAAGGGTTGACCCTCGCGAAAACAGAAATTTTTGATAATCTTCTGTCAAGCTGAGTATCCGTCATGAGGTCGAGTTCATCACCAGTGATGACTTCTCCGCCGCGGAGCAGTCCGGCTTTTCGGGCAACAGCGGCGGCGGTTTTCTTATGGTCACCAGTAATCATGACGGTTTTCACCGATGCTGATGCACATTTCCGGATAGCTTCTTTGGCTTCGGGGCGTGGTGGGTCGAGCATTCCGGTCAGGCCGAGAAAAATCATCCCGTCTGTGGAAAGCTTATCGGATTTTTTTTCGGCAAATGCAAGCACTCTCAATGCCTGAGAGGATAATTTTTCAGCCTGTTCGGAAATTTGTTTTTTCAGCACGGCGGAGAAATTCACATCTCCCTGCGGAGTTCTGACCAAATCACACTGATGCAGAATCACATCCACTGCGCCTTTTGTATAAGTATATCCCTGCTGATTTCTCCGGACGAAAACGCTCATACTTCGGGAATCGCTGTCGAAGGGGTTTTCTTCGATTCTCGATGCATTCAGGATTTTAGGCGAAATCCCTCCTTTCGCCGATACTGCCAGTAAAGCCGTTTCGGTCGGGTCACCGACAGCGTTCCATTCTGTAGCATCTTTTTCAGATAATTCAGCATTATTGCAGAGTACGGCACAAATCAGGAGCGATTCCAGCGCAGGAACAGATTTCACATGCACCGGAACATGATTTTCCAGAATCGCACCGTCTTTTCTGAGCGCATTTCCGGTGACATCGAATTCCTGTCCGAAAGTACAGATTTTTGTCACTGTCATGCGGTTTTCGGTGATAGTGCCTGTCTTATCGGAGCAGATAACGGATGTACATCCGAGCGTTTCGACACTGTGCAGCCGATTCACAAGGGCATTCTGCTTCATCATCCTGTTGACGGCTAAGGCGAGGGCAATCGTGACAGTCGCCGGAAGACCTTCCGGAATCGCCGCAATCGCGATGGAAATGCCTGTCATGAGCATATCGAAAATCGGTTCGCCGCGGAGCACTCCGGCCGCGAAAACTGCCATGCATACCCCGATGCAAATCAGAGCCAGCATTTTTCCGAGTTCGCCGAGCCGTTTCTGAAGGGGCGTTTCTGTTCTCCTGATTTCGGAAAGCATTCCGGAAATCAAGCCCATCTGGGTATGTTTCCCGATGGCGATAACCTGTGCCGTTCCGCTCCCTCTGGTGATGGCCGTCCCGCTGTAGATGACATAAGGCTTATGCAGGCCGGAAACATCATCCCGAAGTGTTCCGGCATATTTGGCGATGGGTTCGGCCTCACCGGTGAGAACGGATTCATTCGCATAAAGCCGGCTGGCAGTCAGCAGAAGGCAGTCCGCCGGAACGCAGTCACCGGCTTCGACAGCGATGACATCTCCCTGAACGAGCTGTTCCGCCGGAAGTTCCTGCAAGACATCATCACGATAAACTTTTGCAGTCGGCGCAGTCATATTCCGGAGGGCTTCGAGAGTTTTTTCAGTGCGGTACTCCTGCACGAATCCGAGCACGGCATTGAGAATCACAATCACGATAATGGTGACGGCATCCGTCCACTCGCCGAGCAGGGCAGAAATCCCTGTTGCGGCGATTAAAATCAGCACCATAGCATCTTTGAACTGACTGAAAAATATTTTCAGCGGACTGGGGGGTCTGACCTGCGCGAGCGTATTCAGACCGTGCTCTTTCTGTAGTGCCTGTACCTGTTCGGAAGTCAGACCTTTCATTGTATCAAATCCTTTCAGAAGAATAATCCGGACTTGATTCATGATATGTACAAACTCTCGGAAATATCACAAAAGCCGTTCCGGTTCGCCGGAACGGCTTGTATCATCTATTGTATTCGCTCATTAGTCGCTGACATAAGGCAGGAGGGCAATGTGTCTTGCTCTCTTGATAGCAACAGTCAGTTCACGCTGGTGGAAGGCACAAGTGCCAGTCACACGGCGGGGCAGAATCTTAGAGCGTTCTGTCATGCATTTTTTAAGCTTTGTGATGTCCTTGTAGTCAATTTTTTCTACACGGTCAACACAGAACATGCAAACCTTCTTGCGCGGACGCTTGGAAGGACGGGAATTTCTCTCACGTTCCATAATACTGTTTTAACTCCTTTCTGAAAAATAATGATGAATCAGAACGGCAGTGAGCCGTCACTGATGATTTCTTCAAAATCGTTGAAGTCATCGCCTTTTCCGCCGTCATTGCCGAGCTGAATGTCTTTCGGCTGGTTTTGCGGTACGGGCGGAGCAGACTGCTGAGGCGGAGCATTGTTATAATTCGGCTGATTCTGATAACCGCCGTTGTTGTAGCCGTTATTATTGTAACCGCCGTTGTTATAACCGCCGTTATTGTAATTGTTGTTCTGATAGCCGTTATTATTGTTATAACCGCCGTTGTTGTAATTATTGTTCTGATAGCCGTTATTGTTGCTGTAACCGCCATTGTTATAGCCGCCGTTATTGTAATTACCGCCGCCGTTACTGCCGTTTCTTGTCGGGTCAGAGAGTACAAAGCTTACACTGTCGGCAATAATCGTATCCCGATACTGCTGAACCCCATTATTATCAGTGTAATTGTCATTCTGAATTTTCCCCTCAACCAGAATTGGCTTGCCTTTGGTATAATAATGGCTGACATGTTCGGCTAACTTGCCGAAACAGGTAATTCTGAAAAAATCAGATTTTTTTTCTTCCCCAGGTTTATTATAGCTTCTATCCACCGCGATACGAAAACGGCAGTATGCCATACCGCTCTGGCTCATGCTGAACTCTGGGTCTGCAACTAATCTCCCCATAAAAAATACTTTGTTCATGAACAAACCTCCCCAATCGTTTGTGGCTTACTTGGTTGTTACCAGTGCGCGCAGAACACCGTCGCTCAGGTTCAGACGGCGATTCAGTTCGGCCGGAAATTCCGGTGCGGATGTGAAAGTATACAGTACATAGTAGCCTTCTGTTTCGTAGTTAATCGGATAAGCGAGCTTGCGCTTGCCCCATTCGTTTACTTCTTCGGTCAGGCTTCCGTGTCTTTCGATAACACCCTTGAACTTTTCGATGAGCTTTCTCATTTCTTCTTCCTCGTTCTTGAGGCTGAATACTACCATAGCTTCATAAGTTTCGCTTAACTTTGCCATTTCTCATAGCACCTCCTTCTGGATTCCGCCTGCTTTTCAGGAAACAGGCAAGGATTTATAAAATATCGCTGTCGCAACAGCTAAGATATATTATAACACAAATCGGGGAGCTTGTCAAGTAGTTTCTGAAAAAAATCATGCAGATTTCTCCTGAAAAAATGAGTCTTTTTTATCTGCACATTGACAAAAGCCTGAAAATATGTTATCATAAACATAATGCCGGATTCATCAGAAAGGAGTGAATTGTCTGGTTGAGATTACAGGTGTGATTCAGGGTTCGCCGGCATATCGGGCCGGCATCCGGAAGGGAGAATTTCTCGTCTCCATGAATCAGCACAAAGTCAGGGACGTTCTGGATTATATGTATTATGCCGCTGAAACGGATGTGCATCTGATAATTGAGAATCAGGGACAACAGCGGGAAATCAGAATCAAAAAAGATGAATATGATGATTTAGGGCTGGAATTTGCAAGCTTTCTGATGGATAACAAACAGAGCTGCCGGAATAAATGCGTGTTTTGCTTTATCGACCAGATGCCCCCTGGAATGCGCGAAACGCTCTATTTTAAAGATGATGATGCCCGTCTGTCATTCTTGCAGGGGAATTATGTGACGCTCACGAACATGACGCAGGAAGATGTTGACAGAATCATCGAGATGAAATTAAATATCAATGTTTCGGTGCATACGACCAATCCGGAGCTGAGATGCAAGATGATGCATAACCGGTTCGCCGGCGAAAAACTCGATTTTCTCTGGCAGATGGCAAGAGCCGGCATTCAGCTCAATTGTCAGATAGTGCTCTGCCCCGGGCTGAATGATGGTGCAGAACTCGAACGCTCCCTTCAGGATTTAGGGAAAATGCTCCCGAATCTGACCAGTGTGGCAGTCGTTCCGGTCGGATTGTCGAAATATCGGAAGAATCTCTATCCACTCACGGGATTCACAAAGCAGACCGCCGGAGATGCGATTGACTTAATCCAGAGCTATCAGGAACAATTTCTTGAAAAATTCGGCACAAGAGCCGTTTTCCCGTCAGATGAATTCTTCCTCATTGCCGAACGCGATATTCCGGATGCCGATTATTATGAAGACTATCCGCAGTATGAAAACGGAGTCGGAATGCTC
>JAFUWP010000080.1 GCA_017483405.1 Oscillospiraceae bacterium
CAAGGTGGAGGTAGCGAGTTCGAGCCTCGTAATCCGCTCCACATGTACCGGAGAAATATTTCCGGTGTAGCCGATGAAGTCCTGATATGTTCAGGACTTTTTATTTTATCTAAAAATAAAGTAAAGGTGGAAAGCTTTATGGCTATGTATACTTGTGTTTTATTTAATGATGCAGAAAAAGAATTGCCTAAACATTACCATGTACAAATAAATTTTCTGACAGTTGATTATCAGGCTTATTACACTGGGAAAATATGGGAATGGAATGGAACAATTGCTGATGGCAGGGCAGTAATCGAACTTCCTGAAAAAGATATGGCATTGAAGATATGGATTTATTATGAAAAAAATTGGTTAGATTCTAATTGTTGGATTATTAGAGGAATGGTACATGCCGGAAATATATATTCTATTACAGAAAAAATACCAGAAAAAAATAAAAATAACGAATCTTCCTTGCATCGTTTATCAACAACAGTACTTAATTTAGCCAGACGTATTTCAGAAGAAATTACACCAGCTGAGAGAGCGTATCAGGTTGAAAAATATTATATGAAATTTGAAACTCACCTCGGCAGTAATAAAGAAAAAGATTATTATAATTATGGAAAAGACATAAAAAATATTCAGACAGTGTCGATACCAGTTACACAGCAGAAAAAAATAACTCCTTTACAGCCGCTACTTACTCCAGAGCAGGAAGAAAAAAGAAGACGCAAAGCTGAAAAAAGAAGAAGACAGAAACAAAGAAAAAAAGAACGCGAACGTGCTGCGGCTGAGGAAACGAAAAAAGATAAATAATACTTTGAGATATTTTTTACTCCCTCGATTGAAAATTTTTCATCGAGGGATTTTTATTTTTCTGTAGCAAAATCAGCTTCTGAAAAGTGTTATCTGTAGAAAGGGGTGAGGGGATGCGGAATCATAAATCCAATGAAGAGCATGAAGCAATTATCCGTACTCATGCCAATGCCGTCTATAGATTAGCCTATTCCTATACCAGAAATCAGGCGGATGCCGAAGATGTCTTTCAGGAAGTCTTTCTCCGGTACTGGAAAAAGAAACCCGATTTTGAAAATCCTGAACATGCAAAAGCTTGGTTTCTGAAAGTTACCGCCAACTGCGCCAAAAGTTTCTTAACCATGCCGTGGCGGAAACATATCGAACTTTCCGAGCCGGATATTATTTTCAATCAGCCGGAGGAAAATGCCCTTGATGATGCCCTCCGGAAACTTCCTCAGTATTACAGGGAAGTCATTCATCTGTATTATTATGAGGGCTATAAAACGGATGAAATCGCCAGAATCCTGAACCGCCGGCCGTCTACCGTGCGGACTCAGCTCACCAGAGCCAGAGAACAGCTCGCGAAAATCCTGAAGGAGGAAGAATTATGAAAGAAATCTATCAGAATATGAACACGCAGATTCAGCCGGATGAAATCCTGATTCAGAAAGTCATGAATCAGACTGTCAGAAAGAAATCTCACATCGGGAGAAAAATTGCTGTCAGTCTGGCTTGTGTTGTTCTGAGTGCCGGCAGTTTATCCGTCATGACTCACGCAAGCGAAAACTTCCGTGATATGCTCTGGCAGATTTCCCCCAGAGCCGGCGCGATTTTCAGTCCGGTGATGAAATCCTGTATCGACAACGGTATCGAAATGACTATCGAAGGCGTATATATCAACGGCGATGATGCCGAATTCTATATCACATTTCAAGACCTCGAAGAAAACAGGGTTGATGAGACTCTTGATTTGTTTGATAGTTATACTATTATCCGCCCATTCGCTTTTGATGGTTCGGCCTATGGGTGCGCCAAAGAAGGCTTTGACAAAGAAACCGGAAAAGTCAGATTTCATATTTATACGAGCGAACCCAATGCAGGAAATTTCTGGGGTGATACACTGACATTTTCCGTGAAAACGCTCCTGCATGGTGTCCAAAGGGAGGAGCATGTTCCTGTTGATATTGATTTGTCACAGGTGAATTATCATCCGGAAACTACTTCTGGAGAAAAATTTTTTGAAAATCGCGGGTATGGAAGCGGATGCAATACCCCCACGGAAATGCCCGATATTTCTGAAATCAATATCATGAAGCCGGAATTCCGAAAAGACCTGATTCAGAATATCAAGCTGACCGGACTGGCGTGGGAAAACGGCTGGCTGCATATTCAAAGTTGTATTGAAAATTATAACGGCGATTCCTGTATCTTCTACACTTTGGAAGATAAGGACGGCAATCAAATCGAAAATGTTTCATTTAACTGGCGTGAAGGCAGTGAGGAATATACAGAAACGCTCATCAAAGTTAATCCGGAAGAAGTGAAAAATTATAAAGTTTATGCAGAATATCGAATCGGCGGAGAATTCATTGACGGAAACTGGCAGGTCAAATTTCCTCTTGAGCAAATTGAATAAAAAATATACTGTTAATTTGAATTTCTTTTGCTTGACAAATGCGGAAAAGTATGCTATAATAATAAAGCTGTCGGACGAAAAGACAACAGCAAAAAATACCACGAAAAAATTTCAAAAAAGTTTGAAAAAAGACTTGACAAACTGAATGAAATGTGATATAATAGAAAAGTCGCCGCGAGCCGGACGGGAGTCGCAGAGCTGCGAGGACAAGCTTAAAAATCACATTTTCAGAAAAACTTCTGAAAAAAGTTTTTCAAAAAAATTTGAAAAAAGACTTGACAAACAAAAGAAAATGTGGTATAATAAATAAGTCGGTTGGCGATAAAGAGAATCGAAAATCGACACTGCATCTTGAAAAATGAACAATACTAAAAGGCAAGAAAAGATAACTGAACCCTTAGTTAATTCTTTGAATTAATTTTTAAGAGA
>JAFUWP010000081.1 GCA_017483405.1 Oscillospiraceae bacterium
CTGGTGCGACAGGTGAAACCGGAGCGACTGGTGCGACAGGCGAAACCGGAGCTACAGGCGCGACAGGCGAAACCGGAGCTACTGGCGCGACAGGCGAAACCGGAGCTACAGGCGCAACCGGAGCTACAGGCGCAACAGGTGAAACGGGAGCTACTGGCGCGACAGGCGAAACCGGAGCTACAGGCGCAACAGGTGAAACCGGAGCTACTGGCGCGACAGGCGAAACCGGAGCTACAGGCGCAACGGGGGCTACAGGAGCTACTGGTGCGACAGGAGCAACGGGGGCAACGGGAGCTACTGGCGCAACAGGCGCAACCGGCGCGACTGGTGCAACAGGTGAATGTGAATGTACTCCGGCGGAATCTGTCGAAACGATTCCGACAACTTCCAATACAGGAACTATCGCCGAAACCCTCAATGCAGTGATTACCGCGCTCAAAAACGCTGGATTGATGGAATCTTAAAAATTTCCCCGTCTCCGTGACGGGGATTTTTTTTATTTTTTTGATTCTGATTTGCATAAAAATCGGATTTCGGGAAATAGTATCACTGCGGAGGTGATAATCATGACATCCAAAGAATTGTTATATGTAGAAGATGCACTCGGCCATGAACAGTTTTTCCGGACAAAGTGTCAGGAAACGGCTTCTCAGCTTCAGGATGAGTGCCTGAAACGCTGTGTCAGTGATATGGCACATCAGCATGAACAGATTTTCTCGAATCTGCTCGGTCTGCTGAATTAAATCCGGAGGTGAAATCATGAACGACCAGAATTTAATGGAAAATCTGCTGATTCTCGAAAAAAATGGCTGTGATATGTATCTGCACGGAACTATCGAAGCAAGTTCCGGCGAGGTGCAGAATTCGTTCAAGTCTGCGCTGAATGATTCGCTCAACATGCAGGAGAGAATCTATTCGGAAATGTCCGCAAAAGGCTGGTATCAGCCCGACTGCGCCGAACAGAACAAGATGAATGAAGTCCGGCAGAAATTCTGTTGTTAATCAGAAAAGCTCCGTCCGCAGAAATGCTGACGGAGTTTTTTAATTAAAAATATTAAGAAATTCACGGAAAATTAAGGAATATTTTTGAATAAATCTTGAATTTTATATGAATCTGTGTTATGATAAAGATAATATTTCAGTTCAGGAGGATGTTTGTTATGAAGAAGAAATCTGTATGGAAAAAAATGACCAGTGCGCTCACGGCGATGAGCTTACTGAGCTGTTCGATGCTGTCACTTCCTGCCGATGCAGGCTATGCCCGTGTTGCAGTGCATGACCCGTCTGTTATCAAGCTCGATGACGGAAGTTATTATATTATTGGTTCACATCTGGCAGGTGCGCGCTCCACCGACCTGATGAACTGGACAGTCACGGCCAATTCCGATAAAGGCACGAAAAATACGACTTATTTTAATAATATTTATACTGACCTCGCAGTGCCGAATACTTGGTCGAATACATCAAGCAATTATGATTTGTCCGGAAACCTCTGGGCACCGGATATTGTCTGGAATGAAAATATGCA
>JAFUWP010000082.1 GCA_017483405.1 Oscillospiraceae bacterium
AATTATATATATTTAATAAAATTATAAATATTTTTCAATCACAATATGCAGACGGTTTTTCTTGGTCGGCATACTGATTGATTTTAAACGGAATTTTCCGTAGCCCCTGACGGAAAAAACATCTCCGGCTTTGAGATATTTGGAATTTTCAGCCGCTTCCTGATAATTGAGCGTGACAAGCTGACGGGCAATGAGTTCCGTACAGGTTTCGCGCCGCAGGTGCAGAGCGGTTTTCAGGACGGCATCCAGACGGGGAGATGCGACTGTGCCGGAAATCTCCTGTATTTCCTGATGATAGCCGGCATCAAACGGGAGAGCATCAGTGACCTTGACACCGGTGCGGCCGATTTTGGTCAGCTCCATGCCGACTGCCGCCGCCGCGCCCGTGACAAAACACTGTATTTTTCCGGAAGAAACCAGAATATCGCCGATAAGATTTCTCTGTATCTGCTGTGCCATCAGACTGCCAAGCATATCACGATGGGTCAGGGTATCTGATTCCCGAAATGTAAATGTCAGGCAGGTAATGGGAAAATCATCATCTTCCGGAGCGGCATCATCCGCATGGATGCAGAGGATTCCGCGTTCTGCCTCAGGATAGCCCCCGAAAAATCTGTAATTGCCTTCTGTCAGGAGCGGACGGACAAGCATATACTGACGCATGTCCAGAAAAGAAGTAAAGCTCTGCCATGCGTTTTTTCTTGTCATGTCCTGAATGTGTGCCAGAAGGATTTTATCAGCATCCTGCTGTTTCTGATTCATGATGTCAGATAATGACCCCGTTGTTTTCCAGTTCGGCGGCCAAATCATCACCGATAAAGCCGACATTGTAAGGCGTGATGATATAGGTCAGATTGGCAACGGGTTTCAGACTTCCGCTGATAGCGTAGGAAACGCCGACCAGAAAGTCGATAATTCTTCTGCGGTTTTCGGGCGAGGCGGTTTCCAGATTCAGCACAACGGTTTTCCGGCTGATAAGATGGTCAGCAATGGCTTTTGCATCGGTAAAGACTTCCGGCTTGACGAGAACCACCTGTAACTGGGCTGTTGCCTGAATGTTCACGATATTGCCGGATTCATGGCCGGCGAGCTGTTCTTCAATGCTGGGAATCGCAGGTGCATCTTGACTTTTATGAACAGGTTCTTGCTCAGGCCCGTCTGAAGGAAAGAAAAATTCTTTCATATTGTCAAAAAGTTTCATTGTAGTATCTTCTCCATTCTGTAACGAAATTTTATTTCTGATAATTTCTTGCACCAAACAGCGCAGAACCGATACGCACCAGATTAGAGCCGTACTGAATCGCCTGTGCATAGTCATCAGACATGCCCATCGAGAGGATATTCATATCTGTATCGGGAATCTGCAAATCTTTTGTTTTCAGGAATAATTCCTGCATCGCTTCCAGAAAGCGGGTGCTTTCAGAAGGGGGCGGAATCGTCATCAGACCGCATACATGGACATGAGGCATCTGGGAAACCTGTTCCAGCAGTTCCGGAAGATATTCCGGAGCAGTACCGCTTTTGGAATCCTCTCCGCCGATGTTGACTTCTAACAGAATATCCTGTCGGATGTTCTGTTTTGCGGCAACGCGTTCAATTTCCTGCGCCAGTGACAGCTTGTTCACTGACTGAATCATTCTGATATTGCCAATCAGATATTTTACTTTATTGCTTTGCAGTGTGCCGATGAAATCGACCGGAATTCCCTGACGGTAAGCCTCTTTTTTGGACTGATATTCCTGTACGCGGTTTTCCCCTAACAGCCGGATACCGCAGTCAATCGCAGTGTTGACGAGTTCCGGCGCAACGGTTTTGGTCACGGCCATGAAGGAAATATCTTCGGGCGTTCTGCCGCTTTTTACCGCGGCTTCTGCAATGGCATCCTGAATCCGTGCATAGTTTTCCTGCACCTGCCGGAGATTATTCTCCATCTGCATCAATTCCTTTCGTAATAATAGAATCATAAAGTGCCAGATAGCTTTTTTCAGTTCTCTGGGCTGAAATCACATAGTCAGAGCCTTCGTAGATAACATCAAGTTTTCTGAATTCCGGCTGTTCGCCGTCCAGAACATAGACACCTCTGTAACGGGTTGTGACCTGTGTAATTTTTCCTGTTTCCTCGTCAGTGACTTCTTCGGTAATGCTCCGGAAGTGCAGGGCACTTCTGGGAACGCGGATTCCCTGATAGTCATCACGGATAAGCTCGACATTTTCCGTGCGGTGCTGTACTAAATTATAAGTCATTTCTTCGCAGGTGATGCCGAGAATTGTCTGTGCATCACCAGCTTCGGCATTGACGGAGGTGATTTCGCCTGTCACTGTCTCGGAGGTAGATGCGAATTTCAGAGTCAGGGAATCTCCCTGCTTGTATTTTTTTTCAGAATTATCCACAACAGCCGCGAGCACCCATTGATAATTGTCAATCAGCTTGCCGATGACAGAACTGTCTTTCTGTTCTGTGCTGGTATCCTGAATGCTCCTGAGCTGCTGCACGGTGAGCGCGTTGATGTCGCTGAGGGTTAATGCAGATTCATATCCATCCGCATAGCTGACGAAATACGCGGCAGAATCCGCCGTGATAACGTCAAGCGGTTCTTCCTGCGACTGCTTCAGCGAGGTGATTTCCGACCGGATAGCGCGCATCTGGTCAGCGTAACTGCTGTCCTTGCCGGTGATGAGCTGATAGGTGCTTAACAGAATCAGCATTTCTTCCCGTGCGGCCGGCATGGATGACAGAACATGCTGTTCCCGATAGTATAAATAATCTTTATAATTCTGCGTAAACAGTTCCGCAATATTGGAAGGCTGTGCCGTCTGGGTCGTGCCAGGGTTGGAGATGCGCTCCAGAAGATATAAATCATTCTGGAGAGAAGAAATCTTCTGTTCGATTTCTATCTGATTTTCCGATGAATACACATTGGCAATCACGCCGCCCGTACCCACTTTGCCGCCGTCCGGCACTTCGTAGCTGATAACGCCGTTTCCCTTGTAAGTAATGACTTTTTCATTGCGGATGAAAATTCCCTGTACCTGCTCGGAATCACTGCCCTGCGAAAGCAAGGCCGTTTCTGTCTGATAACTCTGTTTTAACTGCTTGAACATGACATTCACAACCGTGATGATGATGAAAATCGCAACCAGTACCAGAACAGCCGACAGCATTTCGGAATTCATACGGAATTATTCAGACTTGTCCTCACTGTCCAGAATGGAAACCGGACGGGAAGGAGCAATCGTAGAGATGGCATGTTTGTAGACAAGCTGCTGCTGTCCGGCACAGTCAAAAATGACAACATAGTTATCGAAACCCTTGACGATGCCTTTGCACTGAAAGCCGTTTACCAGATAAGTTGTTACCATAATTTTTTCTTTTCTTGCCTGATTCAGAAATGTATCTTGCAGATTCATAGTTTTATTCATGATTTGAAAATATCTCCTTTCAAGATAAAAAACAGTAATATTTATTTCATATACAGACGGGACTGCACAGGGCAGAAAGTTCTGTGGATGTCATGTCTGTTATCTTTCATTATAGCACAAAATTTCATTTTTGGCTATCATTTTTTCAGCTTTTTCAGAAATTTCTTGCAGTTCATCATTTTTACTCAATATCAACCATGAAATTTGAGCATTTCGCCGAAACCATGTGAGCTGACGCTTGGCATACCGGCGGCTTTCCTGCTGAATCATGGCGATGCAGTTTTCCAGTGTATCCCGATTTTCCAGATACGGAATCAGTTCTTTATAGCCGATAGCCGCCGAAGCCGTCCCGATGTCTCCCTGCTGATATATCTGCCGGACTTCTTCCAGCATACCGGCATCGAGCATTTTATAAACCCGCTGATTGATTCTGTCATACAAATCCTGCCGGTTCGCATAATCAAGGCCAATCAGGAAGGCATCATAAGGGGATTCCTTCGCGAGATTCTGCGCCTTATATTCCGTGAAGGTCTTGCCTGTACTGAGACAGATTTCCAGCGCACGGACAAGCCGGACAGTGTTATTGACATGAATTTTTTCAGCGGCTTCGGGGTCGAGTGCGACAAGCTCCTGATATAGCTTTTCATTGCCTTCGGAGGCGGCTCTTGCGAGCAGTGTCTGACGGAATCCGGTATCTTCTTCGGGAGTGAATTGCAGGCCGTTCACAACGCTGTCGATGTACAGGCCTGTACCGCCGACCATAATTGGGAGTTTTCCGCGTCCGGAAATCTCCTGAATTTTCTGATTCGCCATAGTGACATATTCCGCAACGGAGAAATTCTGCGAACGCTTTACGACGCTAATCAGATGATGCGGAATATTCTGCATTTCTTCAGGGGAAGGCTTGGCCGTGGTGATGTCAAGGCCTTCATAAATCTGCATGGAATCGGCAGAGATGATTTCTCCGTTCAGACGTTTCGCCAGTTCTACGCCGAGTGCTGTTTTGCCGGATGCGGTCGCACCAGTGATAACTAATAATTTTAATTTTTTCATGATGTTACATCTTTCTTTATGGTTTACAGTTTCCGCACGGAGAATAGCCCTGTGCAATAGCATCTTCACGAGTGCCGTAAAAATTCTGACGATTTTCTGGATTCATCTGTGTTACACTTGCACAGTTTGGATAATGAAATTTTTTTCGGTAAGTATTCAGAACATAAGTGGGAGAAGGTGGTGTATAGTCTTTTGAAGAATTAGAAGAAGTTCCTTGTGTTAAAGCGCGGAAACCTAAAAAACTGATTCCGGCAATAATTAATATAATAATCAGTAATCCCGTGATAACTTTCTTTTTTTCCATTTTATGCTCCTTCTAAATTTTATACAATTCTCTTAAATTCTTTTTCAAGCTGATATTTCGATAAGACAAACATTACCGGCCGGCCGTGCGGACAGTGCCGGATATTCTCATCACGGCAGATGCGCTCGGCTAATGCCTGTAGTTCCTGAATGGAGTTTTTATCATTCGCACGGATGGCCGATTTGCAGGCTAATTCATGAAGGGTATCATCCAGCGCACGGCTCTGCGGATTTACTTTCCCCAGATGCAGATTATGTGCAATCTCCTGAATGATTTCTTCCAGATTCATTTCAGAAAAGAAATACGGCGCGGCATTTGCGGTCAGATACGGCTTTTCTGAAAAATCGAAATCAAAGCCCAGTCTGCTGAGAAGTTCCGGATTTTCTTCCATAGCCGAGAATTCATCCAGTGTCAGCAGAACTTTACAGGGAGCTAACAGCTTCTGCTGATACTGCTGACAGTTATCATGCCGGAGCTGTTCAAAAATCACGCGTTCATGCGCGGCATGTTTGTCGATGATAATCATGTTATCCCCCGACTGCGCGGTGATATAGTTCCCGAACAGTTCCCCGATAACCTGAATGTCCTTGAACATCTCCTTTTCCGGCGGAAATACAGGGTCAGTATATTCCTCCCGTACCGGAACGGATTCTGCTGATGGTTCAGGAACGGGAACATCCGGAACGCTTTCCGATTCAAAATCTTCCGGTTCTGGTTCGATGTCGATAAAGCTGTCCGGAGCGGTGACGGTTCTGGGGAGAGATTCTCTCACGTGATAAATGGGTTTAGGTTCTTCGGGTTCTTGTTCCATATAGCCGGACGGCTGAGGCAGATGAATCTGAAACGGCATATCTTCCTGATTCAGAGGCTGAAACTGTGTTTTCCGTTCGGGGAGTTCCGGACGGCTGACCGGTGCGGAAATTTCCGGAATCAGAGATTTCTGTGCATATTCCGGCTGAGGTGCTCCGCCGTACCAGTCGGCTTTTCGGGTCTGGAATTCATAAATCAGGCCGTTTTTCAGGAAAGCGTTCTTGACGGCGAAATAAATCGCATCGATAACTTTTTTTTCTTCGGCGAATCTGACTTCAGCTTTTGAGGGATGAATATTCACATCCAGCGAATCGGCAGGCATATCGAGCATGATGACACATGCCGGAAATTTTCCGGTCATGAGCAGATTTTCATAAGCACTTTCCAGCGCGACAGAACAGCTTTTTGATTTGACATATCGGCCATTGACAAAGAAATTCTGAAAACTTCTGTTATTCTTGGCATACAGGGGCTTGATGACATAGCCCTTGACGGAAATGCCATCCTGTTCGTGTCCGACCGGAATCAGGTCACGGGCGAAATCCTTTCCGTAAACGGCATGAATGGCTTCAAGGAGTTCGCCAGTGCCATCGGAATGGAAATCAAGCTTGTTATCCCGAATAAACTTGAATGCAATTTCCGGATGAGAAATGGCTATTTTCTGGATAATCTGAGAGATGGCATTCCCTTCGGCGACATCTTTTTTCATAAATTTGCGCCTTGCCGGAACATTGAAGAACAAGTCCTTGATAATCAAAGTTGTGCCATCCGGACAGCCGCATTCTTCGACAGGGATACCCTCACCGCCTGCGATTTCATACTGACTGCCGAGTTCATCTTCACGGCGTTTCGTCAGAACTGTAACACGGGAAACCGCTGAAACAG
>JAFUWP010000001.1 GCA_017483405.1 Oscillospiraceae bacterium
ATCTTGCAGGGACATATACCATCAGTGCGATGTCCGAAACCTTAACGCTCGTACCGCCGGTATGCATCATCACAGTAGCAGGCGAACCGGAAACAGAATCCGAAACGGAATCGGAATCCGAAACAGAAAGCGAATCCGAAACGGAAACCGAAACAGAATCCGAATCCGAAACAGAAACTTCTTCTACAACAAAATCCACTACAACGACAGTCAAGTCAACAACAGCATCCAAGACAACCACAACGGCGGCGAAATCCACAACAGCAACAACAGCATCCACCACGACAGCATCACCCTCGACAGGGGATAAATCTGTTCCGGCGGCGGCAGTATTAGCAGGCATTCTGTCCGCTGGTATGACGGTTATGTTCAGAAAACACAAGAATTAATCAGTTGACTTATTGTCTCCTCTGTGCTATAATATTGATAGATTATAATTCAGTATGGAGATGATAGGATGAAATTATTTTTATTTGCATTCATCACAGCGATGGTATTCAGCGCACTGGGCTTTAAGAAATATGTCTGGTTTATCTCACTGGGCTATGGGTTTTCGATTGCGGCTATCGGTGTGATGCTCCTGATAATGGGTGCAAATGTGCCGGCGGCTCTGCTGTTCGTGATTTACGGACTCCGGCTGGGAGGGTATCTGGCCTACCGCGAAATCAAGAGCAGTACTTATAACAATAAGATGAAAACCGAAATCAAATCCGGTGACGGCATGAAAGCCAGTGCTAAAATCGGAATCTGGCTGACTTCCGCACTTCTGTATGCTTGTCAGACGGCGACACTGGCCTTCCGGACGGCGAATCAGAAAGGCAGTCAGATTATGCTGACAATCGGCATGATTATCAGTGCCTGCGGTCTGATTATCGAAACCGCCGCCGATTTGCAGAAAAATAAGGCGAAAAAACAGAATCCGGCACGTTTTGTCGATACCGGATTATATAAGATTGTCCGCTGTCCGAACTATTTCGGCGAAATGCTGTTCTGGATGGGCGCATTTGTCGGAGGCATCACGGCATACAGCGGTGTTCTGCAATGGGTGATTGTTCTGCTGGGATATCTGGGAATCATCTATGTGATGTTCGGCGGCGCAAGACGGCTGGAAATGCGTCAGAACCGCACCTACGGCGAAGACCCCGAATATCAGAACTATGTCAGAACTACCCCGATTATGATTCCGCTTGTGCCTCTGTACAGCGTGGAAAAATATACTTGGCTCGTTGCCTGAAAAAATCTGCCCTGCGGTTTGCAGGGCAGAAATTTTATTTTCTGGCAAGAAGAATAATCCACGGCTTTTCCGGATGATGTTCTGTTTTGCATCGGGAAAAGCCGGCTTTTTTGAGGGCATCGGCAATCTGCTCAACAGTGTAGCATTTCATGCCTTCGATGATTTGTTCAAATTTAAGACTGGCTTCATCCGTGCCGTCAGATTCATTGACAATCATGAAGAAACCGTCCTGTTTCAGAATTTTGTATACCTGCGCGAAGGCGGTTTCGAGATTCCCCCAGAAATAGACAGTTTCAAAAGCCGTTGCAAGGTCGAATTCTCCTTCCGGAAGAAGAAGATTCTGCACATTGCCTTCCTGCACGGTGCATCGGCCGGATTCGATGGCGGAATGATTGTATTCTGCGGATTTCTGCACCGAGAGGGGAGAATAGTCAATGCCGGTGATATGTGCATCCGGATATTTTTTCAGGAGTTCGGCGATATTTCTGCCGCCGCCGCATCCTAATTCGGCGATTCTGGAAGGCTGGCAGGCCGGCAGATAGGACAGCCCCCAGTCTGCCATTTTTGCATGGCCGGAATTCATACCGGCGAGCATCATCTTTCCGAGAGTGCCTTCCGGCTTTCTCGTCTGACTGACATAATTCTTGAATAAACCCATAAACATGCTCCTTTTTACTTTTTGATTTTTTAGTAAGCAATTGCTAATTGATATTATTATAGCACATCTTTCCGGATTTTGCAAGACCTTTTCCGAAAAAAACAAGCCATCCTGCCCGAAGGCAGGACAGCTTGCTTTTTATTAGGAGATTGGATGAGAAAAATCGAAAATTCTTAATCTTCCGGCTGAAGAACAGCATAACCCTCATCAGCGCGCTGATATACCACATTGACATTACCATCAGCGGCATTCTTGAACATGAAGAAGTTATGGCCGAGCAGGTTCATCTGGAGAATTGCTTCTTCGGCAGTCATCGGGCGCATATCGAATTTCTTGTAGCGGATAACATTGATGTCTGCTTCTTCTACGGTATCTTCAAATTCCTGCTTGAATGCGCTGTCTTTGAGACGCTTTTCGATTCTGGTCTTGTTGCGGCGAATCTGACGGATGATTTTATCAACAGCGGCATCGAGTGCATCTGTCTTGTCAGCGGCAGTCTGTTCTGCACGGTAAATCATCTGGTTATAGCGGACAGTCAGTTCGAGGACAATCTGACCGCGCTGTTCGGTGAGCATAATCTTTGCATCAGCTTCCTCACCGAAAAATTTGTCGAGTTTC
>JAFUWP010000083.1 GCA_017483405.1 Oscillospiraceae bacterium
CATTCAGCTGACTATCAATTCCGCAACGCTTCAGAAAGATTTTACCGGAATCACAACCGACTGCATCGGTCTGGATGCAGATTACAGCAAGTATCTCGATGCAAATGGAAATCTGATTGCTCATCGAAAAGAATACACGACTGACAGCCGAGGTCTGGAAGCTGAAATTATCCGTGATGAAGATATTCAGCAGTATATCCTGAAACTGGATGTTACTCTGACAAGAAATGACGAAAATTCCGAAAAAGAATGGTTCGATAACGGTCTTTGCTTCCAAGCAGGAGAATTCAGTCTCGAAGAGGATAATTCCGTCAGATGCAGTCTCTACAATATCGGACACGGCACGGAAATCGTTCATGACCCGAATCTGAACAGCGACGGATTTTTCTCATTCTACACCGCACACGAACATGAAAAGAATGGTATCTATGACTTACAGCCCCACGAATCCGCAGACGTGACTTTATGTTATGCTATCGATGCCGACCAGATTGGAAATCTCTATATCTCCCTGCTCGACTGCGGTGTCGAAACAAGCACTTATATTAACAGCGGCTGTCCCGTTTTAGACCTCTGTAACCTGACCGCCCCTGAATAAATTACTTCTCCGCTCTCTAAAAGATATATCTGTTGTCTGAAAAGTCAGCCTGTAAAAAGGCTGGCTTTTTGCTTGCATAATCTCTCCGGATATGCTATAATAGAATCAGATAAATCTGCAAAAAGAAAGGTTCTGAAACTATGCCCGTCAGAGATACCACAAAAATCTGGAATTTTTACGCCCCCGTCTATAATTTGTTTATGCTGACTAACAGAAAAGCTTATCAGGAAATGTATCAGAAAATCCGGAAAACAATCCAGAATCAAAAAGTTTTAGAGTTAGCCTGCGGAACAGGCCTGATTTCCAATCATGTCGCGGAGGCATCCAAAACGTATATCGCAACGGATTTCGCCGAAAATATGCTCATTCAGGCGCAGAAGAAGAAATCAACAGACAAGCTTCACTACATGAAAGCCGATGCCTCTGCCCTGCCGTTCGCGAATAAAAGCTTTGATGTGGTTATCATCTCGAATGCTCTGCATGTGATTCCGAATCCGGAAAAAGTGCTTTCCGAAATCGCAAGAGTCCTCAAAACAGGCGGAATCCTAATCGCACCGAACTTTATTCATGAAAATCTGAACGCTTCGGCTCTGATGATGTCAAAATTACTGACTGCCGCCGGAATCGCCTTTGAAACCAAATGGAATGCAGAAAACTATGTTGATTTTCTGAAACAAAACAGATTCTATGCCAAGAAAAAAGCCGTTCTGAAAGCCTCTATTCCGCTGATGTATGTGGAAACGAATTATAAATAAATAATCACCATAACTGCTTGAAAGGAGAATCGCTATGAATCAATATATGAAAATCGCGCTCGAAGAAGCCCGAACCGGTATTCATGCCGGACACGGAGGGCCTTTCGGATGTGTTATCGTCAAGGATGGCATCATCATCGGGAAAGGCCATAACGAAGTTATCAAGAGAAATGACCCG
Source organism: Oscillospiraceae bacterium (assembly GCA_017483405.1). Lineage (GTDB taxonomy): Bacteria > Bacillota > Clostridia > Oscillospirales > Ruminococcaceae > UBA3855. The sequence goes on from JAFUWP010000083.1 coordinate 1,532, forward strand.
ACCTGTCACGGCGAAATGATGGCTATCCGTGATGCCTGTCAGTATCTGAACTCCTTCGACCTCTCCGGATGTGAACTCTATACCACTGCCCAGCCCTGCCCGATGTGTCAGGGGGCTGTCTTATGGGCGAATATCAAAAAAGTCTATTACGGATGCCATATTTCCGATACCGACAGCATCGGCTTTCGGGATGAACAATTCTTTTCTAATCCCTGCGATATTGCAGAAGAACTCGACAGGCCGGACTGTCTCAGGCTTTTTGAAGAATATACTAAAATTCAGGACAGGAAACATTATTGATTCAACTGCTTGCATTTTTTGATAAACTATGTTATAATAAAATAAATCGGAATTTAGAGGAGAAAACTTCTTATGATATTAGAGATGGAATATTATAAACATAATACACGCTTGATTGGAAAAACAGAGGATATTTCGGAACTGAAAAGGCAACTAAAAGAAACCGAAACTCTACATGATAAGGAAAACGACAATTTTACCGAGCTTTTTTGCAGAATATCTGGCTGGAGTGTAACAGACACCGAAGAACTTCCCGATTATGTTTATGATAGAGATACCAAACAACTATATAAGCCTAAATTCTGATTGATAACAGATTTCACAAGTAAAACTTCAAGAGGTGAATCCCTTGCAAAATTTAGAATTAGAAAATTTACC
>JAFUWP010000084.1 GCA_017483405.1 Oscillospiraceae bacterium
CAATGATTTCGCCGTTTTCCAGAAACTGAATGACTGACGGTACAAGACTGCTGTTTCCGGCGGCTTCGGGGTTAAGAATCATCTGCGGACGGGCAGTGCCTTCGGGGATGAAGGCGACTGCCGAATAGGTTGTTCCCAAGTCGATTCCGATTTTAATGCCCATAAGATTATATCACTCCGTTCATATAGTAATATCGTCTGCTACGATAAGAGAAGTTGCATTGCTGGGTGCATCCGAGATGGTATTGAATTTGATTTCCGCAGGCTGAATTGAACCTGTCACCAGATTTTTAACCAGAATGCGGATAAATCCGTTTTCAACAGTAAATGTGACTTCAATAGGAGTTCTGGCAGGAGTATGTTCTTCCAGCGGCATTTCCATCATGCCGAGATATTTTACTTGGTCATCCGGCTTGCAGAGACTGCTCTGGTCGTTGCCGTCTTCATCGACACAGGGAGTCAGGGTATCCAGCATACTGAGATTTTCAAACACACGGAGTTCAATTTTTTCCATATTGTCTTCCGGAGTCTGATATTTTTTCACTACAGAAGAAGGAACTTTATCATCTTTCTTAATCAGATTGTCGATAATATACTGACCGGACTTATCGCGCACACCGATGCCGAATGAACGGGAGGAAATACTTCTGAAGATAGTATTTCTCTGATTGTTGATTTCTTCCCATTCTTTAAGCTGTTTTGCCTGCTGACGCTGTTTTTCCTGTTTTTCTTCGCGTTCCTGACGTTCTTCGGGAGTTTCAGGGGCAAGACCTTCCTGTTCACGGCGGAGCTGTTCTTCTTTTTCTTTCTGTTCTTTTTCCTGCTGAATTTTCTTTTCTTCTTCTTCGGGAGAAATCTTCGGATTTTCTTTTTCAGACGGCTGAATCTGATTGACAATCAAGTCACAATAGATAGCCGCGCCGAGTGCGACTGCGTGATTCGGGTCATGCATCTGCACTTTGTTTGGAAATTTCTGTTCTACGGCATCGCGAATCATGGGCATGAAAGTAGAACCGCCGACCAGCAGAACCATATCGATTTCTGTATTGGGAGCTTTTTCATCCACTTTTTGCAGAACCTTATCCACAAGAGCGATTGTCTGGTCTACCAGATGGCTTGTCATGTTCTCGAAATCTTCTTTTGTGACTTTGATGCAGTTTCTTGAGCCTTCTACAGTGATAAAGGCCTTTGCTTCGCGGTTGGTAGAGAGCTTTTTCTTCACGATTTCAGCATTGCTCCGGATAGCCTGTAATACTTCGGGTTCGAGGTCGCTTTCCTGAATACCGTTTTCGGTACAGATAGTATTTTTAAAATATCGTTCCAGAGCGGCATCCCAGTCCTTACCGCCGAGTTCGCTGTCACCTTCCAGCGCAATGACTTCAATCTGATGTGTTTCCTGACCTTCATCATTCACGCCGACATTGACTTTCATGACAGTGACATCGAACGTACCGCCGCCGAGGTCATACACCATGATAGTTTTTTCTTCCTGAAACTGTCTTGCACAATAACTGAGCATAGCGGCAACAGGTTCGGAGATAATATCCACCACATTGAGGCCGGCATCCTCACCGGCTTTTCTGGTAGCGGCCTGTTCTTCAAATCCGAAATAAGCCGGCACGGTGATGACAACATCATTTACAGTTTCGCCCTGTTCTTCGGCCATTTGTTTCAGGCGGCGGAGAATCAGGGAGCTGATGTCGATAGGAGTATAATCTTTTCCGAAGAATGTCAGTTTTTGTCTGCCATCGGGACGGCCGATGTCACGCTTGATAAAATCCACAACTCTGTCACCGTCAGTCAGAATCATCTGTTTTGCGTTTTCGCCGACAACGACATTATCTTCCGTTTCAAAGAAGACAACGGACGGCAGAGTATCAGTATTATCGGCATTATTGCGTATCACTTCGGGATTTCCGTCACGGTTGAGCTTTGCGATGCAACTGTTGGTTGTTCCAAGGTCAATTCCCATTGTATTCATTATAAAAATTCCTCCTAATCAATTGATGTTTTCTTCTGTTTCGGATGCTGATTCTTCTGTTTCAGCGGATTCCGGAAGTGGTTCTTCCGCAGGCGGAGCGGCTTCTTTTTCGGGTGCTTCATACTGATAGCAGTCCGCGAGTTCTTTCACCAGCACGACAGTACCCAGCCGGATGCCGTCATTCCGGCTTCTGATGACAGCGCGATG
>JAFUWP010000085.1 GCA_017483405.1 Oscillospiraceae bacterium
AAAGATATTTCTCCGACTGATTCGCCGTACTGTAACCCACGATAATATTAATCCTGTCGCTGCTGCCGAGCTGGGAAATCATCACTTTTTCGATTTCTGAACCCTCGGCTCTCCTGTTGCAGATAGACTGCCATCTGTCGCCGATTTTATCGAGAATGTTAATCCGCAGACCGCTTGCCGAATTCTTTTCATAGAAGACAATGGCTTCTTCTCCGGCATCGTTATCAATATCAGCAACGATAAAAGCGGAAAGATAGCTTCCGCTTTTAGGATATTTCAGCCGGATGTCCGAACCTTCGGCCTCTTGGAGTGCCTGATAAATCTGCTCCTGTTCTCCGCTGAGTTTCGGAGGTGTCAGCATCGTATCCACATTGATACTGACGGAACATCCCGTCAGCATTACGGGGAACAGAATGCAGAATAATTTCTTCAAAAAATTCATCTTTCAGAAATCGGGATATATTTTTTCTTTTTAGGAATCGCCTTGTATGCCGGACGGATGATTCTGCCGCCGGTCATGAGTTCTTCCATGCGGTGTGCCGACCAGCCTGCCATTCTGGAAACGGCAAACAAGGGAGTATATAAATCTTCGGGAATCTGGAGCATCCTGTAAACCAGTCCGGAATACATATCGACATTGGCGCAGAATGTTTTTTCCGTACCTTTTTCTTCTTTCATGATGACGGGAGTCAGTCTCTCGATGGTATCCAGCAGATGGAATTCGGCCTCGATTTCCTTGCCTTCGGCGAGTTTGAAGGCTTTTCTCTTAAGAATCACGGCACGGGGGTCAGACAGCGTATAGACAGCATGTCCCATACCGTAAATCAGACCACTGCCATCGCCGGCTTCTTTGCGGAGCACCTTCCGGATGTGGTCAGCGACTTCGCCTTCGTTATCCCAGTGCTTGACATTCGCCTTGAAATCTTCCAGCATGGCGGATACTTTGATATTCGCGCCGCCGTGTTTCGGCCCTTTGAGGGCGCAGACTGCCGAAGAATAGGCAGAATAAGCATCTGTTCCGGAAGATGTCAGCACACGGCATGTGAATGTTGAATTATTACCGCCGCCGTGTTCAGCATGGAGCATCAGCAGACAGTCAAGGAGCTGGGCTTCTTCTCTGGTATACTGTCTGTCAGGACGGAGCATGGAAAGAATCGTTTCCGCCGTTTTCTCCTCCGGTCTGAGCGGATGCATATATAATGTCTGATTATCGAAATGACGGCGTTTCACCTGATAGGCATTCACCATCATGATAGGCATCTTGGCAATCAGGCTGACAGCCGTCCGCATTTCGTCTTCGAGGCTGGTGCTTTCGCAGTCAGCATCATAATAAGAATATAAAGACAGAATCGAACGCGCCAGCTTATTCATGATATTTTTAGACGGTGCTTTCATCATCATATCAACAACAAAGCCCGAAGGCAGTGCCCTCTGAATCGAAAGATGTTGCTGAAATGCCTCCAGCTGGTCATTTGTCGGCAGTTTGCCGAATAATAATAAATAAGCAGTTTCTTCATAGCCGTAACGGTTTTCCTTTTCGGCATTATGAACCAAATCATAAATATCATATCCCCTGTAGATAAGCTCCCCGGGAATAGCCTCGACTTCGCCTTCGTTCACGACATAGCCGTGAACATTGCAGATATTGGTAATGCCTGCGAGCACACCTGTTCCGTCACTTTTGCGGAGTCCTCTGTTAATATGAAATTTCTGATATAACTGCTGGTCAATTCTGGAATGTTTTTCTAAATCCTTGCATAGATTTTGCATATCAGCATTTGAAAACATCTTGCTCATTGTAATATTGCCTCCTTGAATTTGGATATATCTTTAGCTTATATTATAGCATTTTTTGCATAGCAAGTCAAGAGGGAGAATCTAACTGCAAAAAAATTAAAATCAAACAGGAGTGATTTTTATGAAAAAAAATCTGATGCTTTACGGATTCTTATGTCTGCTCATGACCATGATACCCTTGATTCCGGCAGGAATGTTCACCGCAGAACACCCGACTTCCGCCGGAACTCCGGAAGATGTTCCGGAAACTGTCACCGAATCGCCGTCAGAACCGGAAAGTTATCATGTACTGGATGCCGATTCCGGCGAAATACTGGAAGTCCCCGTCAGAGAGTATCTGATTGGCGCAGTCGGCGCGGAAATGCCTGTCACCTTCGAGACGGAAGCCCTCAAAGCACAGGCAGTCGCGGCGCATACCTACGCCGAACGTCAGAAGGAACTCGCTGACCGCCGTCCGGAACTCAAAGGTGCGGACTTTTCCGATGATGCCAGTCAGTATCAGGCATTCTACACAACAGAAGAATTACAAAAATTATATGCCGGCAAGTTTGAACAGAATTATCAGAAACTCGAAGAAGCTGTTGATTCTGTTCTGCATGAAA
>JAFUWP010000086.1 GCA_017483405.1 Oscillospiraceae bacterium
CTCCGGAAATCCAATCAGGAGCGCAGTCAGACCATGCTGATTATCACCCATGATGAGAATGTTGCCTTACAGTGTGACAGAATCCTGACGATTTCGGATGGCAGAATCATCAATGATGTACTCACCGGACAGGGGGCTTGATGCTATGTTTGAACGTCTTCTGGCAAAAAAATATATCTCTCAGCAGAAACGGCATTCGGTTCTGACCGTATGCAGTATCATGACGGCACTCGCCCTGATAACGGCATTGTTCACGCTGTTTTCGACTTTGTTCCAGTGTCTCCGCGATATTGAATATGATAATAATCCGTGGCATTACAAAATCACGACTCTGACGAAGGACAAGGCGGAATCCCTCTTAGACCTTCCGGAATTCAACTGCAAGCTTGTGATTGAAAAAGATTATACATGCAGTGTGGAATTACTGCTCAAAGACTATACAGAATATGATTATCTGGCAGATGATGACGGCTACTGGGCAAAACTGGACATCGACAGGCAGACACAGCTTCAAGTCAACAATCTGTTAATCGACTATGATATGATTACGCTGAAAGCCCGTGCAAGTGCGGTACAGATTTTCGCATTATTCTATGTCTTTGTGATTTTCTTGGTACTGGCACTCCGACTCGTGATTGATACTGCTTTTGAAGTATCTTCCAAAGAACGCGAACGGCAGTTCGGAGTATTACAGTCCATCGGGGCAACGCCTCAGCAGATTGTAAGAATTATCACTTATGAAGGCCTGTTCCTGTCCTGTATCGGCGTACCGCTGGGACTGCTTTCCGGAGTCGGTATCGGATATGTGGCATTCAGAGCGATTCTGACCAGCGGTATTGCAGAAACTTTTCTGCATGAAGGTCAGGAAGCTCTGCTACATTATCATCTTAATGCTCTGCTTCTGGTAATTTCTGGTATTACAGGGCTGGTATGGGTTTTGCTTTCGGCATACGGCACGGGGATGAGAGTTATCCGGATGACACCGATTCAGGCGGTCAGCAACCGGAGCAACAAGATTATGAAAGTCCGGAAACATTCTTTGTTCGGTCTGCTGTTTGGCTGGAAAGGTTATCTTGCATCCAGAAACAACCGTCGTCAGCCGAAACGTTTTTTTATCACTGTACTTTCGCTTTCGGTTTCCATCACGCTGTTTGCATCTGTTTCGATTATCATGGAAAAGGCGCACATTGCGCAGAACAAAATGTTTGATGAACTTTTTGACGGCATCGATTACGATTTACTTATTTTTACTGAACGTGCAGACGGGACAGACACTTTTTTCCAGACAGCGGAAGTGCTGGAAAACAGCGGTTATTTTTCAGAGATAAGATATTCTGTTATTTTCAGCGCAAATGCCGGAGAAAAAATAGTTTTTATCAGATATGTCAACGAAAGCGACTATCTGCATTCATTTAAAGAGAATATGCCTGTTTCTTATGAAGAATTAAAAAAGTCCGGCGGTTATATCCTTTCCGGAGAAAACCTCCCTGACGGCGATACGTTTGGAATTGACAAGCTGTTCCGGTACAAGCAGACTGAAAAAATAGACACCGATTTTTCAGTAGAATTCCCTGTTGCATACCGCACGGCACTGCCTTCGGAGGAAGCAAAATGGTATAGCAAGCCGGAAAATATCGTCTTTCTGACTGCACCGATTACGCTGTATCAGGAAAAGGATTATCAGCTTTATCAGAATTACGACATGTCGAACTATTCAAACAGTTTTTCACTGAAACTTGCTGACATCAAAGACCATCAGAAAGTACTTGATTTCATCCATGGACTGAACACCATACGGCAGGATGAAGATTATATCAATGATTATTATCAGGAGCGCCATCAGTACGATGTATTATATTCTTCGATAGAAATCGGCCTGAACTGCCTGAATATCATGTTTATTCTGATTGCAGTCATCAACATGATAAACATTGTTTCGACAGGTCTCCTCAA
>JAFUWP010000087.1 GCA_017483405.1 Oscillospiraceae bacterium
AGAATCCCGATTCCGGAAAGATGGAATATACCTTGCAGATTCTGGATGTGTACGGCGGTGAACTCGATGCCGAAACCATTACGCTCGAAACGAGTTCGGCCTATATTCTGGAACAAAATCATGAATATGTCCTTCCGGTGACGGCGGATTGCAGTCTTGCTTATGAATGTGCTCCGCAGATTGAAAAAACGCAGGATAACAGACTTGTCATCCCGAACGGCTGGTATACGCTCATGCAGGGCGAAACGACTCCGGTTTTATATGACAGCATCGGGATTGATGACTATTTCTATGACAGAATGTATCTCACAAAAGATTTGAATCTGGATTTGTTAATTCAGAAATGGCAAAGCCTATGACTCTAAGGAGGTTTTTATCATGAAAAAATTAAGAAAAACAGCTCTGCTGACAGTTATCTGCCTGACAGCCGTATTCTATAACGCATGTGGCGCAAGTGACGGAAATTATAGTTCTCCCAGTATCGCTGCCAATAACAGCAAATCAGCCTCACAGGATAACGCCGGCGGTACTCCGGCTTACGAACAGTCGGCCGATGCCGAAGCCGAAGGCGGTGAACAGTTCTTTAATACCGAAGAATATGCCCAGATTGTCGAAAACGGCTTTATCAATACCGCCGAGGAGAATACAAGCACGTTCTCGATTGATGTCGATACGGCCTCTTATTCCAACGTGCGCCGGATGATTCAGGATGGTTATTATGATAACATTCCGCAGGCGGTCAGAATTGAAGAAATGATTAATTATTTTAATTATGATTATCCTGTTCCGGAAGATGATTCGCCGTTTTCGGTTACGACAGAATTAAGCTCCTGCCCGTGGAATCAGAACAATCAGCTGATGCTTATCGGCTTGCAGGCGGATAAGATTGATTTAAGCTCCCGTGTGCCGATGAATCTCGTCTTCCTGATTGATGTCAGCGGTTCGATGTACGGCGAAGACCGTCTCGGACTCGTGCAGAAGGCTGTCAACATGCTGGCCGAAAATCTCAACGAAAATGACAGAGTTTCGATTGTCACCTATGCCGGATATGAATCCGTAGTACTCGAAGGCGTTGCCGGAAACGATACCCAGCAGATTACAGATGCTATCAACAATCTGACGGCCGGAGGTTCTACCGCCGGAGAAGCCGGCATCAAGAAAGCTTATGCCATTGCGGAGAAATATTTCATTCAGGGCGGAAATAACCGAGTTCTGCTCGCTACTGACGGTGACCTGAATGTCGGTGTATCTTCCAGCGAAGAACTCAAAACGCTTGTCGAAAAAGAACGCGATACCGGTGTGAATTTATCCGTCTTAGGGTTTGGCTCAGGCAATCTCAAAGATGAAAAGCTCGAAACCCTTGCCGATAACGGAAACGGCAATTATGCCTATATCGACAGCGAACTCGAAGCCAAGAAAGTGCTGATTCAGGAAATGGGCGGAACGCTCTACACCGTGGCGAAAGATGTCAAGTTACAGCTCGAATTCAATCCCGAAACCGTTCAGAGCTATCGCCTGATTGGCTATGAAAACAGAGTGCTTGCCAATGAAGATTTCAATAACGATAAAGTCGATGCCGGAGAAATCGG
>JAFUWP010000088.1 GCA_017483405.1 Oscillospiraceae bacterium
AGAATGAATTTTAATATCCGTACACTGACCGGACAGACCGCCGGAAATCAGCGGCTGATGAATCATGATTTCACTGTTCGGCAGGACGAAACGCTTGCCGGCCGCACCGGCTGTCAGAAGAAATGCGCCCATAGAAGCCGCCATGCCGATGCAAATCGTGGAGACATCACACTTGATATACTGCATTGTATCATAGATTGCCATGCCTGCCGTGATAGAACCACCAGGACTGTTGATATACAGAGAAATATCCTTTTCTGTATCCTGACTTTCCAGATACAGGAGCTGTGCGACAATCAGGCTTGCGGTGGTATCGTTTACTTGGTCGCAGAGCATAATAATGCGGTCGTTGAGCAGACGGGAATAAATATCATAAGAGCGTTCTCCGCGGCTTGTCTGTTCCACAACATAGGGCACAAGAGCATTATTCATTGCATAATCCATCATAAAAAGTGTCTCCTTTCCTGTAAACAAGGCATGAGCGAACAGAATATGTCCGCTCATACCGACAAATACTTGTTTTTATTCTGCGGATTCTTCAGCAGCAGGAGCAGCAGCATCTTCAGTGGTGTCTGCATTTTCCTTGACAATTTCCAGAGCCTTTGTCACGCGCATATCGGTGATGTAATCTTCCATCGGCAGACGGCGTTTTACTTCAGCAAGCGGCAGGTGGCTGGATTCCACAAGACCCTTGAGGCTTTCGTTGATTTCGTCTTCGGAAATCTGGATGTTTTCGAGTTCTGCGATTTTTTCCAGAGCCAGACGGAGCTTTACTTCATGTACAGCGCGGTCATAGTTCTGTTCGCGGAAGTCTGTCATATCCATACCGGTATACTGGAGATACAGGTCAAGGCTCATGCCCTGCTGAGAGAGCATATTTTCAAAGCTGCGAACAAGGTCATCAATGCGGTGTTCATACATGCAGTTCGGAATCGGTACGTCAACCTTAGCGATGAGAGCTTCCATAATGGCATTATCGAAAGCAACATCTGCATCACGGACAGCATTTTTCTCAAGCGTTTCTCTTGCATCCTTCTTGAATTCTTCGAGTGTATTGAATTCTGTAGTATCCTGAATGAATTCGTCATCTACTTCCGGAAGTTCTTCTACAGTGATGCCGTTGAGCTTGCACTTGAAAACAGCATCCTTGCCGGCATAATCAGCCATCTGATAATTTTCGGGGAAAGTAACATTAACATCGAATTCATCGCCGATTTTCTTGCCGACAATCTGGTCTTCAAAACCAGGGATGAACTGACCGCTGCCGAGTCGGAGCGGGAAACTGTCACCCTTGCCGCCTTCAAACGCTTCGTCACCGAAGAAACCTTCAAAGTCGATATTAACTTCATCGCCGAGCTGGGCGGCTCTGTCATCTACGGAAACGAGTCTTGCATTTCTCTGACGGAGCATATCCACCTGAGCATCTACATCAGCATCCGTCACTTCCTTAACGGTCTTGGATGCCTTGATACCCTTATAGTCAGTGATTTCCACAACAGGCTTTGTGATGCAGATTGCCTTGAAGGTTGCGCCTTCTTCCTTGCTGATTTTTTCAGCAGTTACCTGCGGTGTATCAACCAGTTCAAAATCAGCACTCTGGAGTGCGGCCGGAAGTTCCTGATTAATCAGCAGATTCATGGCATCTTCATAGAATGCGCCCTGACCCATATAAGTTTCAGCGAGTTTGCGGCTTACTTTGCCTTTACGGAAACCAGGGATAGAGATTCTTTTTCTTGCTCTCTGATAAGCTCTTTCCACAGCGGCTTCAAATTTTTCTGCATCCACTTCAAATACCATTTCTACGGTATTTACTTCTGTTCTTGTTGTCGATTTCAAACTCATTATTAAATCCTCCAAATTTAAAAAGTTCAGTCAGTCAGCAGCGGAGTGCTGCATATACAAATTATTATAGCATATCTCCGGAAATTTTTCTATAGATTTTTGAACTTTCCGGCAGACTTCTATTTTTTTCACAAATTACAGAATTTTTTCAGGAATAAACTGTAAATAATCACCAGCAATCAGATGATAACAGATACCTTCTTTGACTCCCTTAACGGCTTTATTATGAATTTTGCCGTGCAGATGTCCGTAATAACAGTCTTTGACACCGAATTCGTGCAGGACTTCCAGCATCAGTTCATTGCGGCTGTTTGCGAAGATAGGGGGATAATGCAGGAATACCACCGGAGTCAGATGCAGATTCACGGCGGCTTGCAGAGAAACCCGAAGTCTCTGCTGTTCTCTGACGAGAACTTTGGCATCTGCGGATTCTCCGTTCATATTGACCCAGCCTCTTGTGCCGCATAAGGCGATATTCTCATAAGCATAACAGTTATTATGCAGAATATGCAGACTCCGGAACTGATTGGCTTCAAAGAAATCTGTCATTTTCTTCATGGAATTCCACCAGTAGTCGTGATTGCCTTTGAGGATGATTTTCCGCCCCGGGAGGCTGTCGAGCAGAGCAAAATCCGGTTTCGCCTGCTCCAGCGACATTCCCCACGAAATATCTCCGGCGAGAACGACAGTATCTTCCGGCTGAATGACAGCTTTCCAGTTCTGTTCGATTCTGGTCTGATAATTCTGCCATCCGCTGAAAATTTCCATAGATTTTTCGGGGACACCGATTGCAAGATGTGTATCCCCCATGACGAATAAGCTCATCTATTAAGCTTCGATGCCCAGCTTTTTGAGGACATAGCTTTCCATTGTCTCCTTTGTGATGACTTCGGAGAAACGGACAGGCTTATTCTTGAGTTCCGCAAGAGACTGCGGAACGGGCAGACCGGAAACTTCGGCCAGATGTGCTACCTGTTCATATTCATCAGCGGCGGATGCCTGCCCTTCGATAGCTTCCAGAACGCTTGCACTGAATTTATACGGGCTTGCAGTAGAGGCAATCAGAGTCTTGGTGGTATCGCCTGTTTTTGCGATATAATCCAGATATACCTTCACGGCAACAGCGGTATGCGTATCGCAGGTATAGCCATATTTTTCTTTAAAATCATGAATGGTCTTCTTAGTTTCGGCATCATCGCAGAAACCGCCGACAAAATCAGCCTGTAACTTTGCCTTGATTTCGTCAGTCACTTCATATTTACCCTCTTTGGAGAGCTTGCCGAACCATTCGCGAATCTGGGCATCATCACCGCCGGTCAGAATATACAGTAATCTTTCCAGATTGCTGGAAATCAGAATATCCATAGACGGAGAGCATGTAGCATAGAAATCACGGTTTCTGTCATAAATACCAGTTTCGATGAAGTCAGTCAGAACTTTATTGATATTGGATGCGCAAATCAGCTTGCCAATCGGAACACCCATATTCTTAGCGTAGTAAGCCGCCAGAATGTTACCGAAATTACCGGTCGGAACGACAACATTAATCACATCGCCGAACTGAATTTCGCCTTTCTTAGCCATTTCCGCATAAGCAGATACATAATAGACAATCTGCGGTGCAAGTCTGCCCCAGTTGATAGAATTCGCACTGGAGAACATCTTTCCGGCCTTAGCGAGCTTTTCTTTGACAGCATTATCGGTGAAAATCATCTTGACACCGTTCTGACAGTCATCGAAATTGCCTTCGATAGCGCAAACGCCGACATTTCCGCCTTCCTGCGTTGCCATCTGACGCTTCTGCATAGAAGAAACACCGTGGTCAGGATAGAATACCATAATTTCAGTACCCTCTACATCCTTGAAGCCTTCGAGTGCGGCTTTGCCGGTATCGCCGGAAGTCGCTACCAGAATGACAACTTTCTTATCTTCGCCGTTCTTCTTGAGGGAAGTTGTCAGCAGATACGGCAGAATCTGCAATGCCATATCCTTGAAAGCACAAGTCGGGCCGTGCCATAATTCGAGAATATTTGCATTATCGAAAGCCTTTGTCAGTTCCGCGATATTTTCAGTTTCAAAATTTTTGGTACTGTAGGCATTGGAAGTACAATAAGAAATTTCCTCCGGTGTGAAATCCGTCAAGAACTTGCCGAACACGATATTTGCTCTTTCTGCATAGCTCATATCGGCGAGTGCTTTGAGTTCATCCATAGTGATTGTCGGAATTTCGGACGGGATAAATAAACCGCCATCCGCGGAAATTCCCTGTGCGATGGCAGCCGCACTGGTTACTTGCAGACTGCTGTCTCTTGTACTTTTGTAGTACATAATACCACCCTTTCGTGATTAATCAAAATTTTGGCTATTGTCATGAAAATCCGTTTCATCGAACGCATTTTCAAGATAATTAATATCAACAATCCGGTCATGCAGTGTGATGACTTCTGCAATATCATAGCGGAAATACCAGTCATCTTCGGAGAGCTGTTTTTCTTCCAGATAGCGGTATGCCGCACGGATTAAAAGCCGCTGTTTGCGGCGGTTGACTGCTTCTGCACCGGATTCGGCAGAATGCAGTTTTCTGGTTTTGACTTCTACAAAGCAGATTTCGTCATTCCGGACGGCAATCAAATCAATTTCGCCGCCGCGGATGCGGAAATTCCGGTCAAGAATCCGATAGCCCAGATATTCAAGATAATATCCGACTGCGAGTTCCCCCATTTTTCCGGATTCTGCGGGAGTCATAGAATTTTTTTCAGGAATGACGGCCGGTGAATCGGACAAGCACCATACTGAAGAAGACGTTTCCGATGTTCTTCCGTGCCGTAGCCTTTATGTTTCTCGAAAGCGTAATTGGGATATAATTTAGCCTGTTCGGTCATATAGTTATCACGGGCGACCTTTGCCAGAATCGAGGCCGCGGCGATGGATGCAGATTTTGCATCACCTTTGATGATACATTCTGTCGGCATAGAGAGTGACGGCAACTGATTGCCATCCACAAGAGCATATTCCGGCTGTTGAGTTAAACCTTCGACAGCGCGCTTCATCGCCAGCAGAGACGCTTTCAGGATATTATATTTTTCAATTTCGGCCACGCTTGCGGTAGCGATATACCAGCAGACGGCTTTTTTCTGAATTTCTTCAAATAATTTTTCACGGCGTTTTTCCGTGATTTTTTTGCTGTCATCGAGTCCCTGAATATCGCAGTTATCGGGAAGAATCACGGCGGCGGCATAGACATCACCGGCGAGAGGACCTCGGCCGGCTTCATCGATTCCGCAGATAATGCCGTGTTTCGTTCTCATGACGGTATCGAAATCCAGCATCGCCTGACGGCGGAGGATAGTTTCTTCTTTCATGAGGCATTCTCCTGCGAATAAGGCAGTTCGAGGGTAATTCTGCCGAGCTTGGCGGCTCGGAAGTCATCGAGTACCGTTGCGGAGACGCGTTCGGTATCGACAATGCCTCCGGAAAGGAGCATTCCTCTTTTTCTGCCGACAGCCTCTAACAACTTATCGCCCTGTGTTTCATCCGTTTCGAGCTTGTAGCGCATTTTGAGCGCATCCGGATAATTTTCATGCAGATACTCCAGAAGTAACATCGAGAGGGCTTCGGTATCGAGAATCTGGTCACGGATTGCGCCGGTAAATGCCAGCCGGACAGCGGCCTGCTGGTCATCGAGTTTCGGCCAGAGGACACCAGGCATATCGAGGAATTCGGTTTGCTCATCAATTTTGACCCATTGTTTGGTTCTGGTGACACCTGGTCTGTCTTCGACTTTGGCTCTTTTGGATTTGGCCATCTTATTGATAAAAGAAGACTTTCCGACATTCGGGATGCCGACAATCATCAGGCGAATCGGCCTGCCGACCATACCGGCCTGTTTTCTTTTTTCTAGCAAATCTTTCAAAAGCTGTTCTTTTACAGTCGATACAAACTGTTTTGTCCCCTTGCCGCTGATGCAGTCGATGGCCAGTGCAGGAATCCCCTGCTTTCTGTAATACTGCACCCATTGATTGGTAGCATTCGGGTCAGCCATATCGGATTTATTCAGCAGAACCATATAAGGCTTGCTGTTGATTAATTCTGTCAAATCGGGATTACAGCTGCTCAGAGGAATGCGTGCATCCAGAAGGGATACAACACCATCCACGAGCGACAGATTTGCCGCAATCATACGTTTGGTTTTGGTCATGTGACCAGGAAACCACTGAATATTTCCAATCTGAATTTTTTGATTTTCAGACATAAAAACTCCTTATCTTGCGGAACTAGCTGACAGTTCCGAGTTTTTCCAGAGGGTATAATCTCAATAATACTGTTCCTTCGATTTGTTCTTCCGGCACGAGTCCGACATTGACATAGCGGCTGTCGAGAGAAATATCACGATTATCGCCCATGACAAAGACAAACCCTTCCGGAACGGTGAACGGATATTCAAACGCATTTCCCAAATCGGGGAGCTGAGTGATAAATTCACTCGTTTTTTCATAAGATTCCGGCTGGCCGTTGATATAGACCTTGCTTTCTTCCGGATTGATGTCAAGTGTCTGACCGCCAACGGCTATCACGCGCTTGACGATGCTCTTATGCAGACCTTCGGCCATATACAGTGAACCGCTTTCCGCGAACAGAATGGCATCATCCGCATTGATGACAACAATATCCCCATCATGCGGCCGTGTCTGGAGCTGAGAAACCAGAAGCCTGTCTTCGTTCTGGAGTGTGGGGAGCATAGAATCTCCCTGCACAATCGCCACGCGGAACACATACGTAAATAACAATATCATCAGGAAAATAGGAATCATCGCGGCACTGACAATATCAATCGTTTCGCCGATAATGCGATGCAGTTTCCGGTTTTTGGAAAAGCGTACATATTCTTTCATCATCTCCACCCCGAACAGTCTCAGCTGATAAAGCCGACTGTACTGAAGGAAACGGATTCTTTTCCGCTGTCATCCGTTGTTACAGCACAATAGCGGAAAAATGCATTGCCGAGAACATCCTCTTTGGCAATCAGGCCGACATAAGAACTCCGGCTGTCGGTGGAATGATTCCGGTTATCGCCCATCACAAAAATATAGCCTTCCGGAATGGTAATCGGATAATTGAATGCACCGTCATTTGTCAGAGTCGGCTCGTTGGTATAAGGCTCATCGAGGGCTACGCCATCGACATAGACAAGGCCTTCATTCTCTCTGACTTCGACTGTCTGACCGGAAACGGCAATCACGCGCTTAATCAGAATTTCATTCAGTGCCGAACCGCTTTCGATGACATTGCCGTCACTGTCGAGCAGATGGCCTGCATAATTGTTGACAACTACTACATCACCCTGATGCGGCTGATACAGAATCCGGCGCATCACAAGTTTATCCTGATTCTGGAGTGTGGGCACCATAGAGCGGCCATCCACCGTGACCGGCCGAATCAGGTACGTAAACAGCAGAAGTACGACAAAAACGGACATCAGCATTGTTTCCAGAATTTCTACAATATCATTGAACAAATCTGATTTTTTCTGTTCCGAGCCGGTATTTTCGGGACGGTTTTCAGTTAATTCTGCGGATTCCATAACTTCACCTCATTATGCTGTCGAAATAATAAAAACGCTTACAATATGCAAAAAAGGGACATTCTGTCCCTCTTGCTGAATGCAGTACAAAAGCAGCCATACAGCCGCTTTTGTACAGCTGAATGTGCATTATACGAGTTTTTCCTTGACCTTTGCAGCCTTGCCGACTCTGTCACGCAGATAGTAGAGCTTTGCGCGGCGAACTTTACCGTGACGAACCAGTTCCACCTTGTCCACAGCAGGAGAATGCAGCGGGAATACACGTTCGATACCGCAGCCATGTGCGACACGTCTTACAGTGAATGTCTCACTGATGCCGCCGTGTTTCTTAGCGATAACAGTGCCTTCAAAAATCTGGATACGACTCTTGTCTTCGCTTTCCTTGATTTTTACATGCACCTTAACGGTATCACCGATTTCAATAACAGGTGCGTTTTCTTTGAGACTGGAATTGCTGATTAATTCTAATGCGTTCATAATAATTTCCTCCTAAAAAATTCCGGTTCTTCATGCACGGCTGATTCATGCAGTATGTTCAGCAGGATACTGCTCCGCCAGAGGATGAACCTGTTTAATGTCTTACGGCATTAACTCTCATTCCGCGTGAGCGCAGAACGGATTTCAAATGCTTTTATATCATAACATATTTTGAGAAAAAAAGCAAGTGTTTTTAGAAAAAATCTTGCTGATTTCCAGAAAAAATTTTTGTCCTGCAGGCGGATTTTAGCAAAATCGGCTTGCCTGCGTAATTCTGAAAGGCATCCGTTACGACAGTGACATTCAGGCTTCCGTCATTTCCGGCAGGCAGGCAGAGGGTCAGAAGTAAATCCGCATCCTGCATATTGATATTTCTGATAGTTATCATAGATTTGATATTTAATTCTTTCATGCCTTTTTTAGTTTTCTTCTGAATCAGGATTTCCG
>JAFUWP010000089.1 GCA_017483405.1 Oscillospiraceae bacterium
GAATCCTGCCAGTGTGCAGGCCGTGTTCGGGAGCTATGACGAAAATCTGACCGCTCTGCAACGGGAATATCAGGTCATGATTACCGGCCGCGGCGGTGATGTCACCGTCACCGGCGAACCCGAACAGACGGCAAAGGCTGTTCAGGCACTGCGGATGCTCGGCGAACTCGCGGACAAAGGTCAGCAGTTAACCGACCAGACTGTCCGGTATGTGATTGCTATGCTCTCTGACGGCGAAACCCAAGCCCTGAAAGAATTCAGCAATGACGGCATCTGCATCACATCCAGCGGAAAAGTCGTCCGGCCGAAAACAGTCGGCCAGAAGAAATATGTCGATGCCATCCGCAAAAATACCATCACGCTGGGCATAGGCCCTGCCGGTACGGGAAAAACCTATCTTGCCGTGGCGATGGCCGTCAAAGCCTTCAAAGCACACGAAGTACAGAAAATCATCCTCACGCGCCCTGCTGTCGAAGCAGGCGAAAAACTGGGGTTTCTCCCCGGGGATTTGCAAAACAAGGTTGACCCCTATCTCCGGCCGCTCTATGATGCACTGTTCGATATGTTCGGTGCGGAAACTTTCGCACGGCATACCGAAAAAAATATCATCGAAGTCGCTCCCCTTGCCTATATGCGCGGCCGTACCCTCGATGATGCCTTCATTATTCTGGATGAAGCCCAGAATACCACATCCGAACAAATCAAGATGTTTCTCACCCGTCTGGGCAGTCAGAGCAAAATGGTCATCACCGGCGACATAACGCAGATAGACCTGCCCGAAAAACGCCGCTCCGGACTTATCGAGGCCATGAAAATCCTCAAAAATATTGATGATATTGCTATCATGCGTTTCAGTGAGAAAGATGTTGTCCGTCATAAGCTGGTGCAGGATATTATCCGCGCTTATGAGAATTTTTATAAAAACCGCCCGTGATTTTTATTTTTTAATTTTTTTATAACTACAAACAGCAAAGGAGATTTTTTTCATGCAGCAAACAGGTAAATTAAAAGTAAGCATCAAAAACAATCAGAACAGCGTCAAGATTCCTTCCGGAATCCGTCTCTTAATCCGCCGCTGCTGTCACGCAGTCCTGATTTCCGAAGGCTTTACCCAGAATGCCGAAGTCAGCGTTTCTTTCGTTTCCAATCAGGAAATCAAGAGCCTGAACAAAACTTATCGCCAGAAAGACAGCGTGACCGATGTACTCAGCTTTCCGCTCACCAGCGAAGACGGCACAATGGAAATCAACACCGAAACAGGCTTTATCCTGCTCGGCGATATTGTGATTTCTATCGAAACCGCCGTCAAGCAGGCGAATATCTACGGCCATTCCCTGAGCCGTGAAATCGGCTTTCTGACCGTACATTCCATGCTTCATCTGCTGGGCTATGACCACGAGAAAAGCTCTCTGGATGAACGCATCATGAGAGAAAAAGAAGAAGCTGTTCTCGAAAAGCTAGGCATTTCCAGAGAACTGACCTATACTACCCCAGATGAGGAATAATTTCATGAACGATACAAAATCTATCTTCTTAACACTTTCCGGCAGAACCAACGCCGGAAAGTCTACTTTGCTGAATGCCCTTATCGGTGAGAAAATCGCATCCGTCAGCAGTAAGCCCCAGACTACAAGAACCAGAATTACCGGCATCCTCACCAGAGATAATACCCAGTTTGTCTTTA
>JAFUWP010000090.1 GCA_017483405.1 Oscillospiraceae bacterium
ACCGGCAAGAAGAAGACTCTGGCACATCCGAACTCCCGTTTCACTGCACCGGCTGAAAACTGCCCGTGCCTGTCTCCGGAATTCAACAATCCGGAAGGCGTTCCGATTTCTGCTATCGTATTCGGCGGCAGACGTGCTTCTACCACTCCGCTGGTATATCAGTCCTTTGACTGGACACATGGTACTTACATGGGCTCTGCTGTATCTTCTGAAACAACAGCCGCCGCAACAGGTGCAGTCGGTGTTCTGCGTCATGACCCGATGGCTATGAAGCCCTTCATCGGCTACAATGTAGGCGACTACTGGGCACACTGGCTCGAAATGGGCGAAACCCTCGGCGATAAAGCTCCGAAAATCTTCAATGTTAACTGGTTCAAGCAGGATGAAAACGGCAACTTTATCTGGCCTGGTTTCGGCGATAACATGAGAGTACTCGACTGGATTCTCAAGAGATGCGAAGATGCTGTTGATGCTGATGAAACTGCTATCGGCTATCTGCCTAAGAAGGGCGACATCAACGTAGAAGGCATTGAAGATGAAGTAACTCCTGAAATCATGGACAAGCTTCTCGATGTAGATGCTGACCTCTGGAAGAAGGAAATCGCTGAAATGCGCAGATACTATGATGAAGACATCGCTGCAAAGGGCGGCCGTGTTCCGCAGGCTCTCAGAGATGTTTTAGACAAGATTGAAGCAAATCTGAACAAGTAATTTTATTTCAGAATTTTTGATAAAAAGCTCTGCTCCGGCAGGGCTTTTTATGGAAAAAACAGAAATTTCTGACAAGTTTTCCGGAAATACTTGTATTTTTTTTGAGTATAATGAGTTTTAAACATTCAACATTTGAGATGTTGAAAATATAGAATCAAGGAGAATGTATGATGAGATTCAAAAAATTTTGTGCAGGTTTAGCGGCTTTGTGTATGATGTGTGCAGTTGTGCCGGTGCTTCCGGTACAGGAAACGGCAGTGATTTCTGTCAGCGCAGAGGGAGAAGAAACGGAATATACTTATGAAAAGTTCAGATACAAGAAATATGCTGATTATATTGAAATTTCCGGTATGACGGAAAAAATCACAGAAGTAAATATCCCGGCAGAAATTGACGGTCTGCCTGTGACAAGTATCGGGAATTATGCATTTGCTTATTTTCCTGAACTGACTTCTGTCACGATTCCGGACAGCGTTACAAGTATCGGGGAGGGCGCGTTTTTCTTGTCTAGACTGACTTCTGTTACAATTCCAGATAGTGTAACAAGTATCGGGGATTTTGCATTTAGGTGCGAGATGACTTCTATTGTAGTTTCTGAAAATAATCCTGCTTATACCAGTGAGAATGGTGTTTTATTTAATAAAGAAAAAACAATATTAATAGCATATCCTGCCGGAAATACCAGAACAGAATATATGATTCCATCCGGCGTGACAAGCATCGAGAGGCTTGCATTTTCTGGTTGTTCCGGACTGACTTCTGTCACCATTCCGGACAGCGTGACAAGTATCGGTATTCAAGCATTTTATAGTTGTTCCGGACTGACTTCTGTTACGATTCCGGACAGCGCAACAAGTATCGGGTGGGGAGCATTTGAGGAATGTTCCAGTCTGACTTCTGTCACCATTCCGGAGAGTGTGACAAGTATCGAAACCAGAACATTTTCTGAAACACCGTGGCTGAAAGCGAAACAAGAAGAAAATCCGCTTGTGATTGTCAATCATATTCTGATTGATGGAGCAACCTGTGAAGGTGATGTTATCATTCCGGAAAGTGTGACAAGCATCGGAGGTGGTGCGTTTTCTCATTCTGAACTAACATCTGTCACCATTCCAGAGAGCGTAACCAGTATCAGTGATTCTACATTTTGGCATTGTCACGAGCTGACTGCTGTCACGATTCCGGACAGCGTGACAAGCATTGGAGAGCATGCGTTTTATTCTTGTTCCGTACTGACATCTGTCATCATTCCGGAGAGTGTAACAAGTATCGGAAGTTGTGCATTTGGTTATTGTTCCGGTTTGACTTCTGTCACAATTGAAAATCCTGACTGTGAAATTTATGATTCTGAAGACACTATTAACAACTATTCTGGCACAAACAACTATTCTGGCACAATTTACAGCTATGAAAATTCCACTGCTCAGGCTTACGCTGAAAAATACGGCTACAATTTTGAAGTAATCGGCTCTGCTCCGGAAACAACAGAACCCACCGAAACAGAAACCTCTGCCCCGGTAGAACCCGCAGAAGATATGGTCTGGAACGGTGTCAACCCGGATATTAACCGGGACGGAACAATTGATGCTGCCGACAGTGCAATTCTTCTCACATATGCCGCAGAATTCGGCGCAGGAAAGGTCACAAGCTTCAAAGAATTTATGGATAAGTATTATTCTTGATTCGCAGAAAAGAAAACAATGCAGATTTTTTTGTAAATAATGCCGAATTTTGAAATCTGTTTTTGTTCAGGAATTACAAAATCACCGGAAGGGATTGCAATTTTTCTGTAACTGTGCTATAATGGAAATAATAAAATTTTCAGGATGCACCGGAATTTTGTGTATCCTATGTAAAGGAGTTACAATATGGCACAGAAAGTTTGTTACAACTGCGGTGCGCGACTGGCAAACAATCAGGTAAGCTGCAAGAACTGCGGCGCACATCAGTGGCGCAAAGGCACAGATAAAATGGGTGTGGATAAGCTCAAGGAACTCGCTGACGAAGAATACCGTCAGGGCAGACTCGGCACATCCGAAGAACATAACAGACACATGGAGAAATCTATGTTTCTGTATTCGATTATCGCCGAAAAAATCGCCTACATGGCACCTAAGATGGAAGCTATCGAACCGATGGAAAGATGCATTCACATGCTGGATTATATCCTCATGCAGGAACGCCGTGCAAGTTTTCTCGGTGATGAAAGAAGACAGGCTCGCTACAGAGAACTCATGAATCAGATTACCAATGCAAAGGATAATCTTGTTTATGAACGCATGGAAAAGGCGCACGCTACCGAAAAGGCTAACGCTCCGAAACCTGCTGCGGAAGAAGCTCCTGCTCCGGCCGCTGCTGCACCGGCTGAAAATGCCGCTGATGCTCCTGCTCCGGCTGCCGCTCCTGAACAGCCTGCTCCGGCAAAGCCTGCACCTGCTCCGACCCGCGATAATCTCGATGATTTAGTAGATTATGCAATTTTCACCGTTTCCGAAATGGATGAAATGGGCAGCTGGACATTCCTCGGCAAACCCAGAACTAAAAATTATATGATTAGTATGCTCAGTTTCCTGCGTGAAATCAAGGGTCAGATTGATACCCTCGAACAGAAGGAAAGAGAAGTACTTCTGCATGTGATGTTCCAAGTGGCTGACAGCTATAAGAATGGTACTTATCCTTTCCCGCAGAATCCTGACAGAGCGATTGCATGGCATACAGAAGCGTCTAACAAGGGTCTTGTGCTGTCTCAGCTGGCTATCGGTGAAATCTATCTGAACGGCAGCGGCGGTATGCGCGCACAGCCTGAAAAGGCTCTGGAATGGTATCAGAAAGCCCTCGATGCAAACAGTTCCGAAAAGGTGAACGATTACGCTCAGGCGGCTATTGAACATATCAAATATACCATGAATCAGCAGTAAAAATTTTCAGACGCTCCGGATTCTTCCGGAGTGTTTTCTTATCCTGAAAGGAGTTTTCTCATGACCGAAAAAGAAAAAATGACTGCCGGAAAGCTCTATGATGCTTCCGGCGAAGAATTAACCGAAATGCGCAGAAAAGCACATAAACTCTCGAAAGATTATAATGATACTTATGAGGATGAAACCGAAAAAAGAAAAGAAATTCTGAAACAGTTACTTCCTCATGCCGGAAAGGAATTATATCTGCAAGGGCCGATTCAGTTCGATTACGGGGAGTTCACATGGTTCGGCGACAGATGCTATGCGAATTTCAATTTCACGGTGCTGGACTGCTGTCCGGTTAGAATCGGGGATGATGTATTTTTCGCGCCGAACTGTACGATTGCAACGCCGGTACATCCGCTTCTGCCGTCTGAAAGAAATATGAAATATCGCGAAAACGGCGATTTATATGACCTCGAATATGCAAAGCCCGTCACAATCGGAAGTAACTGCTGGTTTGCGAGCGGAGTCACTGTCTGCGGAGGGGTGACTATCGGGGAAGGCTGTGTCATCGGGGCAGGAAGTGTCGTGACAAGAGATATTCCGGCCGGAGTATTTGCCGCCGGAAATCCGTGCAGAGTTATCCGGAAAATTACAGAAGAAGATTCCGTCTATCTCAAGAAGGAGTTATTCTGATGATGACACTTGAACAGGCTTGTGAAATTGTACTCAAAAAAACGAACACAAAATATATCGCCAGTGTTCAGGAATTGCCGGAAATGTTTGTGATTGTGATTCTTGGAAATGATGGTCATGAGCTTTTAGATTCCGGTTATACCGTTCAAAAGGAAAACGGAAAATTCGGGGTATATGATATGCTCTTACGATTCAGGACACATCACGAACTGAAAAAACTGGAAGTCCCTGAAAAATACCGCTTTCCGGATAGAAATTACTGAACCGTCACAGAAAGCTGAATTGTCAGAGGCATATCTTTTTCCGGCCTGATGCCGGCATTTTCGAGCAAGTCTTGTATGCCTATGACATCCGCTTTCGCGGAAAGCATTTCATCAACCGCGCAGATGCACTGCTTTTCGATAAGCCTTTGCAGAGTGCTGTTGAGTTCGGGCGTTCCGGTTCTGACAATGACATGATAATTTATTTTCTGATTTTCAATTTGCTTTTCTGTCCGACAGCTCCGGATTAATGTTTCCTGTTCGCCGTCAGGGGTCTGGAGGGTCATTTTGAAATCACCTGTATTTCTTCTGAGCCAGTACATCCCTTTGACGGCGAAATCAGAAAGTTCTGTACATCTGCCGTCTTTGCGGAGCAGTACCAAAGCAGGAACGCTCTGACCGGCCTTCTGAACGGGGAGCAGAGCCGTTTCCCAGATACCATGCCATTCATTCAGCGCGGTGGCGAGTTCTGTCGAACTGAGCTGACCATTCTGTTCAGACATGCGGATTTGATGAATCAGTCCGGCATTATCGGGAGTCTGAAAATATTCCTCCGGTTTGGCATAGAGTACCTTACAGGCCGGAGAAAGCCCGTTCTCGAACAGTAATTCTTCCGCCGGATTGAGTGTACATGTGCCGTCAAGGCATAATAATTCCGTGTGGCCAATAAAGACTTTTCCGCCGTTTGCGGATTCCTCCTGACGGAGCACTTCCGCGATGCTGATACCCTCTACCGGAGCAGTCAGATTCTGGTTGAAATCCTGCGTG
>JAFUWP010000091.1 GCA_017483405.1 Oscillospiraceae bacterium
CTGAACCCCTTCGCTATTTCTATCACGAAAATCATATCGACCACTGGGTTTATACGCCGGCCGGCGCAGGCAAGTTTATTGATACCGTATTTGACGGCAATCTGACAGGCATTCTGTAATTGTTTCTATCCGGTTCTCCGCGGAGAGCCGGATTTTTTTGATTTTCAAGATTCAGAATCTCTTTTTGTGCATTCTGACGAATTTTCAGAATATGCCATAAAAAAATTTTTCTGGAACGTATCATAGATAACTAAAATCAGAAAAGAGGTTTTTCCTTATGAAATTCAAAAAATTAATCAGTGTTCTGTCTTCCTGCGTTCTGCTTTCCGGATGCGGTGCTGTTCAGGAATCGCCTGATATTCAAACTAATAATCTGACATCTTCCGTACAGAGTCAGCCTGTCAGCGTTTCCGAAACCGGTACGGATTTTCAGTCTTCACAGTTGCAGTTCGCCGTGAATCTCTTTCAGCAGACGGTTTCAGAACATGCTGATGAAAATGTTCTTGTCTCTCCCCTGTCAGTGATGCTTGCCCTCTCCATGACCGCCAACGGCGCAAATGGTGAAACGCTCTCCGAAATGGAACAGGTGCTCGGAAATCAGATTTCTGACCTGAATCAGAATCTCTACAGTTATACCAATTCCCTGCCATCCGGCGAAAAAGCAAAATTTTCCCTCGCTAATTCTATCTGGTGCAGAAATGAGGAAGGCTTCACTGTCAACCCCGATTTTATCCAGACAGATGCCAATTACTATCAGGCCGATGTCTATCAGGAAGATTTCTCCCCCGAAACCTGCGATAAAATCAATCAATGGGTCAGCCAGAAAACAAACGGCATGATTGACAGCATTATTGATACCATCGACAGCAATACTATGATGTATCTCATCAACGCGCTGTCTTTCGATGCCGAATGGCTTCATATCTACGAAGATACCGACATCCGTGAGGGGCAGACATTCACATCCGCAGACGGAATTCAGCAAACCGTCACAATGATGCATTCCAGCGAAAACATCTATCTCGAATCAGAACAGGCAACCGGATTCATCAAGCCCTATGCCGATGGCTACAGTTTTATCGCCCTTCTGCCGGATGAGAAAATTTCTGTTGATGATTATATCACTTCACTGACTCCGGATTTCCTTTCCGATATGCTCGCAAATGCTCAGGATGCCGAAGTTATCGCCAATATGCCGAAATTCAAAAACGAATTTGAAACTTCTCTTGTCGATACGCTGACAGCAATGGGGATGCCGACTGCCTTTTCCAGTATGGCCGATTTCTCCGGCATGAGTGATATAAATCTGCATATCGGTGATGTGCTTCACAAGACATTCATTGAAGTCGATGAAAGAGGCACAAAAGCCGGTGCTGTCACTGCCGTACAGATGGATGAAGAAGGCATAATGGAAACTGAACCGAAATTCGTTACCCTCGACAGGCCTTTTGTCTATATGATTGTCGATAATCAGAACAATCTGCCGTTATTTATCGGCACAGTCAAAGAAATTCAGGAATAAGGAATTTTTTATCATGAAATCGAAAAAATTATTATGTTCTGCCATTTTCTGCGGAATGCTCCTCA
>JAFUWP010000092.1 GCA_017483405.1 Oscillospiraceae bacterium
TCTGCAAGAAGTTCATTCCAGACGTTCCGATGGTCGCCGACATTGATGAATAATACTGCCTTACCCTTTCGGATTTTCGGGAGCAGTTTCCGGATAACAGAAACAAAGATTTCTCTCTGTGCGCCTGCACCGCCGACAGACATCAGCCATCGCCGCGCTTTTCCCTGATGAATCCGGTCGATGCGTTTCTGACAGTCGTTTTCGAGATTGCTGACAAGTTCATGGTCAACATAATGGCCTGTATAAGCAATAGCTTGTTTCGGCATGGGGCGCAGAATCCGTTTTTTATCCATACCGCGCAGAGTCCGGTATGCCAGATAGGCAGATGGTGTCTGTACTGTGTGAACAGCACCTTCTGCAAGATGCAGACCCATTGCCCAGTTATCGGGAACGGCATTGACAACATGTTTCAGTTCGGCATGAACTGCCCCCTGTGCCGCCCATGTATGACACGCAATGAACGGAATGTCTTCCGGAAGATGCCGATAAACCGGAGTCATCAGTTCAGCAGTTTTCTGGTCACTGCAATTATAGGAAAGTTTCCGGAATCCTTCGCTGTTGAGCCGTTCCCATACGATTTTGTTGAATAATACTGATTTCTGAGAGATTCTTGAGCCGAGAGAGTATAAATCATTCTGTCCGGAAATGATTTTTCCGCAGACAGTATCTTCAAATGCACACAAATCGAACCAGTATGGATGATACCCCATTGCATGAGCGGCAGATGCCATCGCCATAGAAATCCGATAGTGTCCGAATCCCATCCGGATATTGCCGATGATGATGCTTTTTTCATCAAACTGCACCGGATTTTCTGTTCCGATAGCAATCTGCTGTACTCCGAAGGCTTTGCCGATTACCGGTGCAGGTTTTGCGGAAAGCGGATAATCTTTATAGGAATCATCGCCATATTTCGCGATAAATTTCTGTTTTGTGCGCACGGCTCTGGCATAATCACGTTCTGACATGACATTTCCGAAAATTTCTTTTGATTTTTCCATAAAATAACCTCCGTATCTGTATGAATTTTTTTATGAAACCTATTGACAAATACTGCAAAATGTGATAGACTTACTATCAAGTGATATACAGACTATCAATTATTTTCTATAGTGTATCATAAAAAAGGAGGTTTGTCAAGTGGAAAATAAAAATTTTCATGAATTTTCTCCCGAAAATCTGAAAATCCGCCGGACGGAAGCCGCTGTCACGGCGGCGGCGGAATTGTTTCTGCAATATGGAATCGAATCTGTCAAAATGACGGATATTGCAGAAAAAAGCGGTGTCGGAGTTGCTACGTTATATCGCTATTTCGGGACGAAAAATCAGATTGTCATTGAGGCAATGACATATCTGTGGAACGAAATGGGGAAATTATTCTCCGGTGTATTTGAATCAGAAATCTTTCTCAAACAGACAGGCATCAAGCAGATGAGTGATTTGCTGAGAATGTGCCTTGTACTGTATGAAGCCCATCAGGATTTTCTGAGAGTGCTGGGAGAATTTGATTTACTGATTCTGCGTGAGAATATTTCTCCGGAAAAACTGACAGAATATGAAAAATCAGTAATTAACTTCTATCCGATGTTTGAAAGGGCATATCGGACGGGCATTGCAGACCGTACTGTCCGGACAGTTCCCGATTTTCGTCAGTTTTATCTTGCCTATGCACATGCCCTTCTGGAACTGGGGAAAAAGCTCGTACAGCGTGAACTACTTCCCTCGGATGATTTCTCCAACGGCGGAAAGGAACTTTCCCTGCTGATAGAATGTGCCGTCTGCTATCTCAGAAAGGAGTGACTTCATCATGAATAAGAAAACAGCATCTAATAAGATTTTATGGATTTTTGCAGTCGGACAGCTTGGCTGGTCGATACTGTCCGGCATCGTGAACAACTGGCTTGTATTTTTCTTCCAGCCCAGTCAGGAAGAACTAAATCACGGACAAATTATTTTCATTCCGCAGGGGCTGTATCTGGGGCTGACCGTCATCGGATTGATTTCCGCATTCGGGCGGATATTTGATGCCGTCACTGACCCTTTTATCGCCGGAAAATCAGATAGCTTAAAGCATAAGGCAGGCAGACGGATTCCTTTTATGAGAGCCGCGGCAATTCCCTTCGGAATCGTGACGGTATTGTTATTCACCTCTCCGGTATCGGGGGAAAGCGGTATCAATGCGATTGCGCTGTTTATATGTGCAATGCTGTTCTATTTATGTATGACATGCTACTGTACGCCATATAATGCACTGATTCCGGAGCTTGGACGTTCACAGGAGGCGAGAATTAATTTATCGACTTTCATTTCGGTGACATATTTTTTCGGAACGGCGGTGGCCTATTTAGTTCCGAACATCGCTTCGGTTTTCATGCAGAGTATGGGCTATGCTGTCAGCTACAGAATCACTGTCGGCATACTGGCGGCCGTTGCGGTGATTTGTATGCTGATTCCGGCTTTCCTGATTGATGAA
>JAFUWP010000093.1 GCA_017483405.1 Oscillospiraceae bacterium
GCCGTCATCATAGCTGAATGTGACCGCTTTTCTGAATTGTTCCGGAATCATTTGCAGAGTTCCTCAGCCATAGCTTCAAGCTGGAGCAGATTATCCGCCTTGACGGATGCTGTTATCTTGACGGAATTTTCCAGATAGGTGATATTTTTAGATTTCTCGAACATAGCTTTCATGACTTTTCCGGCAGTAGATGCCCAAGAACCGTTTTCGATAAAGCCGATTGTTCTGTTCTGATAGTTTCTTTCTGTCAGGGATTCGATAAAGTTTCTCATAAACGGGAAAATATCGCCGTTATAGGTGGTTGTTGCGAGGATGAGTTTTCCGTAACGGAAGGCATCTTCCACGGCTTCGGCCATATCTTCGCGCGCCAAATCGCAGACGACTGTTTTCGGACAGCCTTTTTCGGAAAGCTTTTCGGCAAGAATCTGAACGGCTTTTCTGGTATTTCCGTAAACGGAAGTATAAGCAATCATGACTCCTTCGGATTCGACATCGTAGGATGACCATGTATTGTATAAATCAAGATAATAGCCGAGATTTTCTTTCAGTACAGGGCCGTGCAGAGAACAGATAATCTGAATATCCAGTGCAGAGGCTTTTTTCAGAACGGCCTGTACCTGTGCGCCGAATTTTCCGACAATGCCGAAATAATATCTTCTGGCTTCGCAGGCCCAGTCTTCTTCGGCATCGAGTGCGCCGAACTTACCGAACGCATCCGCGGAGAACAGAACTTTATCAGTGCTGTCATAAGTCATCATGACTTCCGGCCAGTGAACCATAGGGGCAAAGATGAATTTCAGTTCATGACTGCCGAGAGAAAGTGTCTGGCCATCTGTGACGGTCAGTTTTCTGTCGCCGAGGTCTAACTGCTCGAAATATTCAGAGAGCATCTTGAAAGTTTTGGCATTGCCGACAGCGACTGTTTCCGGATATGTTTCCAGAAAAGCCATGATATTGGCAGAATGGTCAGGCTCCATGTGCTGGATAATCAGATAATCAGGTTTTCTGTCTCCGAGCACTTCTTTCAGATTGGCGAGCCATTCTGTTTTAAAATTGCCGTCCACGGTATCGAACACGGCAATTTTATCATCCAGAATCACGTAGGAATTATAAGCCATGCCGTTCGGAACGGCATACTGCCCCTCGAACAAGTCAATATCATGGTCATTTACGCCGATATAAGCAATATCTTGTGTAATTTTAGTCATAAAAAAATCCTTCTTTCTGTTTTATCTATTTTATATTTTAGCATAAAATCGGGTTCATGTCAATGAATTTTTTGTGAAAAATACAGATTGACAAAACCGGATGACTGTGCTATTATGATGTAAATAATATTTACATCATAGGAGGCATCATCATGAATAATCAAAATTATCAGATGTGGCTGACTGACAGGCAGAAAGAAATTCTTATGGATTACATCAAGGACAGAAGATATAAACTCATGATTACGATGTATTGTTCGCTGATTGCATCCGTCCTGCTGATGCCGCCTTCGGTGTGGGAATTTCATGACTTGGAACGGCAGTTTATCACAAGACATCATTCCAGAGGAGACAGCTCAGGCATGATTATCCTGTTGCTGCTGTGGTCGGCCAGTACATTTCTTGTAAATTTCGTCCGCGGAGTCGGAAAGGATTTCTGGAAGAATTCCGATTATGACTGTCTGAAACATGATAGTTATACAGTAGATTTTCTGGAATGCACCGGAAAGCTCCCCGATTCCGGAAATTATCCCTATTTTATCAAGTGCGCTGACGGAAATATCTATCAGTGTGGGATGAAGTTTCTGGAATGGAAAAATTTTCCGCTGGGAGAGATGCTTGTCTGTGTCACGCTCCGGAACGGTCAGAAATACGCACTTTTGCCGGAAAAGCGATTCTGAAACTTGACATTTCGGAAAAACTATGCTATACTATAATGCAGATAAAAACATATAGAATCACTTTTATGAAGGAGAAGTATTTATGAAACGAAAATTATTTCTGATAATGGCAATCTGTTTCAGTGCCCTGATGATAACCGGATGCAGTGACAGCGGAGACGGTACACCTTCGGAGACAAGCAGTACAGTTCAGACAGAAAAGAGCCAATCCGAAACGGATGCTGTTCCGTTCAGTGAAACGGTTGGTGTATGGACTTATAACGATGAATTTGTCTTTCATTCCGGCGATGGAAAGCGTTATCTTCTGGCGGAGGATAATTCCGGCGCGGTGCAGAGTACGGAAGGAAAAAGCTATTCCGTACAGGAATGCGATTACAGATTATATCACATCATGAATCTGACAGATAGCAATCTGACTGTCAGCGAGGGAAGATATTTTGAAGCCGCGCTCAACAGCAATGACTATCCGGATGGCTATAAGAAAGTAGTCATCACTTATGACAAATCGGATTTATTTGATATAGATGCATTGGAGAAGGCTGTCGGAGGCGAATCCGTTTCCGCGGAAACATCAGCAGAAACGCAGACAGAAACAGCCTCCGAAACGGCGGCCGCAGAAGAAACCTCCGCACCCGAAACGGAAACCGTTACCGAAACCGAACAGGAACAATCAGAAACAGAAACATCCGCTCCGGCTGATGAAGATACCAGCACCGCTGAAAATGAAGATGCTGAATATGCGGCGATTTACAAGAAACTGGAAGACTTTCTCGAAACGGATAACTACAAGCAGAAAGATGCCGGCAACCGTTCGTTGGAAGTATTCAATTATCTGCATAATCTGGCAGATTCCAATATTGAAGAAAGCTCTATCACGAACGATACGGCCAAGAATGAAGTCAGCTTCAGGTGTTATGAAAAATATACGATTACTGTCAATAATACAGACGGCACAATTACGGTCGATACGGAATCCTGATTCTGCATATCAAAAAAGCTCCTCATACCGAGGAGCTTTTTATTTTTATGATATA
>JAFUWP010000094.1 GCA_017483405.1 Oscillospiraceae bacterium
CGGCGCAGAAGGAGAGTCGGCATATCGGCGCGGAGCGATGCCATTGAATTCGCATACTGAACGGACATTTTGAGATGAAGACTTTCAGCAAGATGTCTGACACGTTCATCGGGAGCGAGAAGAACAGCTTTCTGAAAGCCTTTCCGTTCGATATAGTGCAGGAGATATTCCAGCAAGGGGACGTTGCAGAACGGAAGAAGTGCTTCGGGACAGTCCCGAACGGGGATGCAGTCTGTTTTCCTGTCGCAGTCAAGAATTGCTTGCATAATGGATAACCGCCTTTCATGGATTGTATATCGTGCTTTTTGATAAGTATAGGCGGATTATGAAAAAATATACGCATTGATGCGAAAAAAGCCCTGCACTGGGCAGGGCTTTTGAAAAATTCCGGAAAAAATCAGAGTTTTGTGCCGCATTTGGAGCAGAACGCATACGATTTGAGGACTTGACTGCCGCAGCAGGGGCATGTAAAGACATCTTCGGGGTCAGGTTCGGGAGCGGCCTGTGTTTTTGTGAAGGATGCTGTTTTCGGAGTGCCGGTTTTGGTTTCGATGAAAGAGAGGATTTCAGTCGGCAGAACAGCCTGACGGACAGCACCGATTCCGGCAGCAATGAGCAGGGGAGAGAAGAACAGCGCACCAACAGCAGCAACACCCTCTTTATCGAGCCATTTTGCATTGCCGATAGTCACGGTAAGGGTATTGTTTTCGGATTCGATAAGTTCGATAGTCAGAGCGGCATCCAGACCGAGGAATTGTTTCCAGCTGGAATCGCTGTCCATACACTGGAGAATCGCTCTGTTATCAAAATTGAATTTCTGGGTTGTCAGATGCTTGTTGACACTGAGGTACTGTTCCAGCAGGCGGACGAGTTCGTCAAGGGTGATAGTACCCATCTGAAAAATTCTTTTTTCTTCCATAATAGATTCCTCCAATAAAATATAATTTTTAATATTATAGCAGGATTTGACAAAAAGGTCAAGCATTTTTTATTATAATTTTAATTTTTCGGCAGGGTCAGCAAAGCCGATATTCTGATTTTTATAGTTAGTGAGGAGAATTTGGATTTCATGTTTTTGCCTGTCGATAGCAGTCCTGATAAATTCGTCAATGGTATTCTGATTGAAATACTGGGGATATTCGTCAAGGATTTTCTGAATTTTTTTGGGAGTGCCGAACTGGATAAAGAGATTGATACAGGGAATCAGCAAATCGGGATAATTTTGAAGGGATTTCAAAACGGAGACAGTTCCGAGCTTGACAGCATCTTCTGCGGCGAGTTTGAGCAGAACGGGATATTTATCGAGACAGGGGAGATACTGAGGTGCAAACGGGAAGAATTCAAGAACGACCTGCTGAAGTTCTTTAGCGTCTTCGCCTTCTGCATAATTATCGGCAACAGCAGAGACCTGTTCACGGCCAATTTCCAGAATATCTTTCTGATATAAATCATGCAGAATTTCGGCAAGCCGAAAGCGCAGGGGAAACAGGCTGGAAATATGGACAGGACCGCATCCCTCATAATCGAGCCAAGCGACTTCGCCAAGCTTATGGAAGTAGGAATCGGAGATTTCACCGGTCTGCAAAGCTGTGACAATATCATCAAACATATCGCTGAAAGCGTGACTGCTGTGACGAAGTCCCATGTAATCCTGCGAAAACTCAAATAGTTCCGTTTTGCTGGGCACATCGAGGGAATAGATTTTATCTCCTGCAATCATGGTAATTTTTTGCAAAGTTTCGGTTCTGAACTGGATTTTCTGTTTCTGATAGAAGGTCAGTTCTTTGACTTTTCCGGTAATGACAGCTTCTTCAATAGTTTCCGGCAGAACGAGGATTTCCGCGCCGTCCGGAATAAAGAGGATTTCTGTCATATTTTCGTTATAGATGATATTATCCGTGATATGCAGGGCATTGTTTTCAGAACTGAGGGATTTCAGAGATTTGCAGTTCATGAAAGCAGTGCTCCATCCGCCGTATCCGACAGAAGAAGTATTCAGAACAGCACTTTCCAGCTTGATGCAGTCTGTAAAAACAGCGTGACCGAGTTCGGCAACAGAAGCAGGGATTCTGATTTTTTTGAGGGCTTTGCATCCGGAGAAGGCTTCTTTCCCGATAGACTCGATTCCGTCAGCAAGAGCAATTTCAGCGAGTTTGGTACAGTTTTTGAACGCCATATCGCCGATAGTTTTCACGGATGGGGGGATTGTAATTTTCTTGAGATTTTTGCACTCCCGAAAAGCCTCTTTTCCGATTTCGGCAGTACCGTCAGAGATGATAATTTCGGAAAGATTGACCGCGCCTTTAAAATTCTGCTGAGTAATTTTTTTGAGTGTGGGAGGAAGCACAAGTTTCTTGATTTTGACGACATCGAACACGCCTTTATTGATAGATTTGACAGAATCGGGAATGATAATTTCCTTATAGTCGCCGTTGGTGACAGCTTTGAGTCTGCCTTTTTCGATAGTGAGGATTTCGCTGACATCAATTTTGCTGGAAGTTCTTTTTTTCCGCGGAGGTTTAACCGGCGCGGATTCTTCCTGAACGGAGAATTGGAAGTCATCCAGTAATTTTTTGATTTCAGCGATATTTTTCTTATTTTTAGCATGGTCTTTCAGAGAAGCGATTTGTTTTTCGCTGAAAAGTTCGGTATGCGCAATCAATTTCCGGAACATTTCGGTATCTTTGGCATTGATGAGTGCCATAGCGATGCTGAAGGTGCTTTTCTTGACAGCTTTTGTATTTTCCTCGCTTGGAAACTCGAAGAACAAGTTCAGAAGGACATAATATTTCACAACAGTAGCGGAAAA
>JAFUWP010000095.1 GCA_017483405.1 Oscillospiraceae bacterium
AGCTGGTGAACGGAAAATGCCCGGAATGCGGCATGGAAGTACATCCCGCAAAGGAAGAGGCATATCTCTTCAAGATGAGCAAATATGCCGACAGGCTTATCGACCATATTGAAAAACATCCGGAATTGCAGATTCTTTCCTATTCGCCGTTAGCCGGTGTACTTCTGGTGCAGAGCCGTGACGGCAGACAGATTTTCATCACCGGCCATGCCGAATATGAACGCGATACCCTGAAAGAGGAGTATTTCCGCGATTTGAAAAAAGGCCTCCCGATTGAAGTCCCTCGGAACTATTTTCCTGGGGATAATCCCAATTATGAGCCGATTTTCTCATGGCGATGCCATGCAAATCTGTTATATTCAAACTGGCTGAATTACTGCGTTTATCAGAAAACACCGTTCAAGGCGGAGGATATTGAAAATCTTTCCTGATAATCCTGTAAAGTAAGATAAATCGGAATTTATGTTTGGAGGAATAAATATTAACAATCAAGATTTTGAAAATAGGTTTATTCTTATATTGCTTCAATTAGGAATAGCTGATTATAAATCCAGAACGTATGTCATAAATCCAATAAGAGAAGATAATAAGAACCATAACGAATTCGATGACATGATGAGAAATTTTATATTTCCAAAAAAACGAAGACTTTCATACGAACAACTTATAAACTTATTTACCATTAAAGAAGGCTATTATCCGTGTTGGATAGATATAGTTAGTATTGATTCTGAAATAGAAATAAATACAAGTTTAAGAATGAGAAAATTAAAACAAACCTGCTGTGTTGGTGAATATCATCCTTTCAAATCAGATTTGCTATGACAAATTATGATTTATATCAGGAGTTCTCCTGTAGAATTCTGAAAAAGAAACTTTCTGTCGATTCCGCCGGATTCCGGTTATATCGGGAAAGTCCGTAGAGACATTCCGGATTTTGCGTGATATAATTGCCTTCCTCACGGCATATCAGCGTACAGAAAAAGCCCATCTCTTTCAGGACAGGAACGCTCTCCCGACAGATAAAGCCATAAGGATAGGCGAAAATCCCCGAAATTCTTCCGGTATGCTCCTGCATATCGGTCTGAAGCTTTCCCAAATCTTCCCGAAGCATCGAAGTATAGTTTTCTTCATCCTCACCGTATCGGATAGAGCATCCGGCGCGTTCGGCATTGCTGTGCAGATTGTAGGTATGACTGCCGATTTCGATTCTGCCGGAATCAAGTAATTCCTGCACGTCCCCCCATGTCAGATAGGAATATCTGTCGACATGGGGGTCTTTTTCTGCGGTGACATCCGTATAGTAGCCGACTATCGAAATCACGGCGCACATGTCATATTCTTCCAGAAGGGGGAGAGCGGTAGATAAATTATTATAAAAGCCGTCATCGAATGTCAGCATCACGGGCTTTTCGGGGAGAGTTCCGCGATGTTCCGTATACGCGCGGAGCTGTTCGGCACTGACGGTATGATAGCCGTTTGCATAGAGATAATATAAATCCTCCGCGAACATTTCCGGCGAAATCTGATAGTCTGTCTGTGGATGTGCCGTCACACTGTGATACATGACAACCGGCAGAAAAATTCCTTCCTGACAGTTTCCCGAAACTGGCCGGCTGATGAGACTGCCTGTCAGGAGAATGCATCCCAGCAGAATGCCTGTCATCAGCAGACAGTTTGCTTTTCCGGTACGGTAACAGTGATACATGAAACTTCACCTCGGTAAAAACTTTGTTTTCTGAATATATGCACGGCATGTTCCGGAATTGCCTGTCCGGAGAATAATTCCGGCAGTTTCTGCATATAGTAGAATAGAAAATCATACCGGAGATGAAAAACATGTATCTGCAAATCAATTCTCTGTTGAAAAAGCTTAGTGTATCCGGAACAATTGTTCTTCTTCTGACGGCCGGCGCGGGATGCCTCGTGCAGTATGTGCCGGTGCTGAGTGAAGCATCTTATCGGAAAATGCATTCCGTTCCGCAGGAGGAATCCGAAACGGAATGCGCACTTCCGCCGGATTTGGATATGCCTGATTTTTATCTTTCTCAGGGATTCGGGATTCTGGAGCAGTCGGAACATGCCGTGCAGGCTGTCGCCGAAGAAGTTCCCGAAGAAACCGTTCCGGATTCCGGTCAGAAACCCTATCCGGAAAGCTGGAATCTGACCGGAGGAACAGTACAGCAGATGAGTTACGGAGAATATTCCGGAACAAGATTTTTCCGGCTTTCCCGTGCCGGACAGGTTCAGAACAAGACATCTCTTTCCAATTCGGAACTGTATGATGAAAGTTATCTTCTGCCGGAATTCCGGATTCAGAAAGATGGTTCGCCTCAGGTGCTCATCATGCATACGCATACCACAGAGAGCTTTGAACCTTATGAACGCACGGCTTATGATGCAGGATTCAATTACCGGACAACCGATAATTCCAAAAATGTCGTCATGGTCGGCGACAAAATCGCGGAACAGCTGGAATCTGCCGGCATCGGCGTGATTCATGACAGTACTCTGCATGATTATCCGTCCTATACGGGGTCTTATGAGCGGAGTGCCGAAACGGTGAAAAATCTGCTGATTCAGTATCCGAGTATCAAAGTCGTTCTTGATATTCATCGGGATGCCATCGGCGGAGATGGTGTGATAAAACAGCCGGTCGCCGAAATCAACGGGAAAAAATCCGCCCAGATTATGATTATCTCCGGCTGTGATGACGGCTCGATGAATATGCCCGATTATCTGAAAAATTTCAGATTTGCCTGTCTTCTTCAACAGCAGTTGGAAAGCGATTATACAGGACTCACAAGGCCGGTGCTGTTCGATTACAGAAAATATAATCAGGATTTGACAACCGGCAGTCTGCTGATTGAAGTCGGTTCTCACGGAAATACATTGGAACAGGTGGCCTATGCCGGCGAACTGTTCGGCAGTTCGCTTGTCAGGACACTGGAACAACTGGAGGGATAATTTTGAAGAAAATCCGTAAATTTCTGGCCTGTCTGCTGATTCACTGTCTGCTGAGTGCGGTGTTGTTCGGGATGGCCTGCGTTTATCAGAAAAGTTATAATACCATGCATCGGGAAACCGTCCGTATGGCCGGTGTCATCGTGCAGGAACAGAATGCAGAAATTCAGATACTCCATTACCGTATGCCGATAATCTTTCCTTCGGAACAGAATCCCTTCTGGTATGGCGCGTATCTGCTGACGGATGTCCCTCTGCACTGCTGGACGGCGGTACTGGAATTCATAAAAAATTCATAAAATGTTAAGAAAATATCTGATATTTCTGCTTGCAAATTATTCCGCAATCTGTTATAATAATATAGTAATGCGCCTGTAGTTTAGTTGGATAAAACAGAGGACTCCGACTCCTCAGACCGCAGATTCGAGTTCTGTCAGGCGCACCACAGATGACTGTCCGCCTGATGATTTCCGGAAACAGGCATCTAACGGGATGTAACTCAGTTTGGCTAGAGTGCTTGCTTTGGGAGCAAGATGCCGCAGGTTCGAGTCCTGTCATCCCGATTTTCTGAAAAAACTGTCTGATTTGTTCAGGCAGTTTTTTTATTTTATGAAATATTCATAATTGGTTAATTTATTTTCACAAAATATTCATATTTTATGCTAAATCTGCTTTTTTTATGTTGACTTTTATCCGGAAATATGTTATAATTGCCCCATAAAGAAAGGTGGTCATGTTTACATGATGTATGGTAAAATGTTTGAAACTGCACAAAACCGAGTGCAGATGCGCATTCAAAGCCGAGAAATCATCCGGCCGATGGATACTGTCTGTGTTATCTGCGCAAAAACAGGACATCTCTACAGCGGCGTGAGTCATTCCGGTATGTTTCGAGGGCAACTGACGGTCACTCATGCGGAAATAGAGGCTATCCAGAATATGCGCGCATTCAGGGAACAACAGGTAGAAGCTGTTCTTCTGATAAATGCTTACAATTTCAGGGCGATGCTGCCGTGTCCCCAGTGCGTTTCCGAAATTCTCAAAATGGATGACGAAAATAAAAATTGTCATATCGTGCTGGAAAATACGATTGTTCCGGTGATGGGGCTGGACAAGTTCATACAGGATTCTATCAATCAGTCCCAGCTGGCATCCGCACAGATGCCGGTCGGCAACAATACACAGATTCTGCATTGTCATCCGCGCCGATAATTAATTTCTTTCTGATAAAAAACATATCTGCATATCTGCGCCGCAGATATGTTTTTTATTTTTTTACAAAATATTATTGTATTTTATACAAAAATCTGCTATAATGATAAAAAACACAAAGGAGGGAAATTCATGAAATTCTACCAGAAATTAGGCTCTGTTCTGCTTTCCGGAACTTTGGCGATGTCCTCAGTGCTGATGTACGGCCAGAAACCAAAAATTCCGGCACAGGCCGAAGAAAAAACCAAAATCGTCATCATCGGTGACGGCATCTCCTCAGGAGCGAATCTCCCAAGCGGCGAAAAATCTTATGCTGACTGGCTCGCTTACTATACCGATGCCGAAATTCAGAATTTCTCACAGGATGAGAATATGACCGGCGATATTCTGCAAAATCTCGAAGATGCTCAGATTCAGAAAGCTCTTTCCGAAGCCGATATTATCATTGTCACCGCCGGACTCAATGACCTGATGATGCCGTTTTTTGCAAAAGCAAATTCCT
Organism: Oscillospiraceae bacterium; assembly: GCA_017483405.1. GTDB lineage: Bacteria > Bacillota > Clostridia > Oscillospirales > Ruminococcaceae > UBA3855. Next base: position 4,679 of record JAFUWP010000095.1, read on the forward strand.
ATATGGAAGAATTCGGATTTGAAAAATTTCAGGATATTTTTTCAGCATCTATGAGCGATTACGGCTTTACCTCGGAAGATGATTTGATTCCTTATGCAAATGAATTATCCGCGGAAATGCGCAAAAACAAGACTTCTGCTCAGAATAATCTGAAAGCCATCACCGAAAATCTGATGCAGTATCAGGATGCAAAAGTCATCTATCAGACTGTTTATAACGCCGTGGATACGATTGAAAATATCAATTCGCTGTCCCAGAAGCGTCAGCAGGCCTACAGGAGCGTATGTAATCCGGTTACATCTACAGTAAATGCGGCTTTCAATAATTATCTGCATGAACTGGAAACCGGCGGAAAATGCATCTTAGCAGATATTTTTTCAGAATTCGCAGGATATGCCTATCTGTATACGAATCTGAATGAACTGAATCCCAATCCCAGTGCGGAAGGTCATAAAAAAATCGCAGATGTCGTGATAGAAGCCGCAGGACTGGAGAAAAAACTTCCTCCGGCGGAATCTACTGAAACCAGTACAAGCACAAGCACTTCCACTACAAGCACGAGCACGAGTACTTCCACCAGTACGAGTACAAGTACTTCTACCAGTACGAGTACAAGTACTTCTACCAGCACGAGCACAAGTACTTCCACCAGTACAAGTACAACTACTTCTACCACGAGCACAACTACTTCCACCACCACGAGCACTTTCACCACTACAAGCACGAGCGAAACAAAAACAGCCTCAGTTGGCGATTTAAATCAGAATGGCTCTGTTGATGCTTCGGATGCCGCTGTTCTCCTGAAAGTTGCCGCCAATCTCGGCGCAGGTCAGCCGAGCGGACTTTCTCCCGAACTGGAAAAGGCCGCTGATGTCAATGAGGATGGAAACATCAATTCTGCCGATTCTGCCTTGATTCTCGTTTATTCCGCCGGAAGGGGAACGGGTGAAATTACTGTCGAATTTGCTGAATATCTCAAAACTCTGAAATAAGAAAATCAGCCGTGTATGATTTCATACATGGCTGATTTTTTCAGGAACAGAAATATAAGATACAGGCCGTAAGTATCAGGATTCCGGCAAAGGCAAAATCCAGTATCGAAACCAGTTTCATTTCACGCTGTGCGTGTTGTGCAAAGGCCTCCGTATGCTCGAAAGGTGTCATTCTCCGGTGGCTGAAATCCTGATACGAACAAAGAAAGATTTCTGTTACATTTCGCCGGTGATATTCTGAAATCATGGCCGTAATCAGCCCGATGATTCCCATCAGCAGGAGGGAATCCATCCGGATGCAGGCCGGAATCACGACTATCCAGAGGGGAGAATATCTCAGCAGATACGCTCTGATAATGATGTTCCATTCACGGAGGGTATAATTCCGGTCATGATTCGGATTCCGGAAGAAGGCATTCTGTTTCCGGAGTTTCTTTTCGTTCTGAAAAGCTTTCGGAAGGTGTTTCGCGATGCTGATTCTGTCAGAAATCTGATATACGGCGAACAGCATCCACATCAGGATAGAAACGCCCCAGCCAACTGCCGGAAAGATGTCATTTTCCTGATGCTTGATTCCCAGTAGCAGTGAAATCAGGGAAATCCATTCGAGACAGGGGAATGCATTCCGGATGAACGGGAGTATCGGCGGAAATACTTCGGCCGGAAGGAATTCACGTTCCGCCCAGAGTGCGCCCTTCGTGAAGCGATACAGAAGCCTTTTCCGGAAAGAGGGAAGATTCTGTCGGATTTCGCGTTTCAGATTCCGGAGTTCTTTATGTGTGCGATGTTCGGCGAGACGTTTTTCGACAGTCTCTCTGTAGCCGGAACAGAGGATTATCAGAAGAAATAAATTCAACAGCTGAAAATATCCCAGCATGGCAGTCATCCAGAACATAAAGTTTACCCCCTTTTTTGCATATCATATCACAAAAAAGAGTTTTTGTCAAGAAAAATCCGGCAGTCCGATGACCGCCGGATTTTTGAATTTACTTGGAAAGCAATGCTTTTTTCAGCAGAATCAAATCATAGATATTGACAATGCCGTCATTGTTCATATCTGCAACGGAATACTGTTCTTTTGTGAAACTGTTGGTATTCAGCAGATATTTCTGGAGAGCAACCAAATCTACAACTGTTACAGTGCCGTCACTGTTGATGTCGCCTGCAACGGTCTTAGGTTCGGTTGTAGTAGTTGTTGTTTCAGTTGCTTTTTCTGTAGTTGTGGTTGATGTTGTCGTAGTAGTGGTTGTTGTAGTTGTGGTTGTTGTCGTGGTGGTAGTAGTCGTTGTTGTGGTAGTAGTGGTTTCCGTAGCGAGATTCCATTTCTGGCAGTTGTTGCCGTTCGGCTGATACTGCTGAACATTCGCGCCGTTATCACTGCTTGCATTGACGATTTCTACCAGACAGCCGTCTTTGGATGCATGTGTCACTATGCTGTAAGAGCCATCAAGATTCTTTGTGAAACGGAACAGCATTGCACTGTCCTTATTGGAATAAGTCACAATGTCGATGTTACCGCCGTTTGCACTGCTTTCGGCTTTCAGAACGTAGTTGGCATCCTGTACGGAACGGATATAGTAATAGTTGCCTGAACCGAATGCTTTCAGTGTCCATTTCTGGCAGTCATAGCCGTTAGAAGCCCACTGCTGAACATTGGTATTATCAGCCATCACGCCGTTGTAGATGTCCATTACCAGACCGCTGTTGACGTTCTGGAAGGTGTAGATAACGCTGGTATCCATAGCAACACCAGGGTCAGTAACGGCTTCGAGTGTCCAGTCCTGACAGGTTGCGCCGTTGATTTCCCATTCCTGAGCGTTCGCGCCGGAATCGGTGCTTGCATTGATGATTTCGACAGCGGAGGCATCGCCGGAAACTCTGGTTCTGATTTTGTAAGAGCCATCGGAATTCTGCGTCAGCATGAACTGCTGATTTGTACCGCCGTTATACTGATAAATGTCGATATTTGTACCGTTTGCGGCTTTCTTGCCGGCGACATCCAGTACATAAGTACCGCCGTCACCTACACAGGAAACGATATAATAATAGCCGTCACCTGCGCTGAACAGTTTCCAGATATTGTGGATTTCAGAACCATCAGAACCCCACTGGTCAACATTTGCGCCGTTGGTTGCGCTTGCGCCTGCAACTTCGAGATACTGGCCGGAGTTGACGTTCTTGAATCTGTAAGATGCACCTTCTGTAAAGCTTGCCGGAACAATTGCGGCAGAAGCATTCGGTTCTTCATGATAACCGGCACTCGGAACGCCTGCTGTCCCGTAACGGAGATACATCCAGTTGCTGTTCTTGGACTGGCATCCGCTGTAGTTGGAACAATAAGTTTTTGCTTGGTCAGCTGTCAGAGATACATAACTGTAATTGTTCTTCGGTCTCCATGTGCTTGCCTGAGAATAGCTCGGGTTACTGGATGTGCCTTCGCCCTGTACAGTTCTGCTGCAACTGGAGAACTTAGAACCGGATTCTGCATAAGCACCAGGATAAGTGATAGAGTTCCAGTCGCAGATAACATTGCCGCCGTTTGCATAGTAGCAGTTTTCGGCATAGATGTCGCATCCGCTGTGAACAGTGTATGCCATACTGAAAGTATCAACATAGTTATTCAGAGAATGATAGTAACCCCATCTCATAAGCCCAGGGCCTCTGGTGAGCGTTTTATAGAACTTGTTGCCGGCGAGTGTCATGCGCGGATAACCGTCATACTGTGCCTTGACATCAGCAGTATCATCCGGATAGCCCAGAATGACACCGTATTCATGCAGACCGAAAGAACAGTCAGAAACGGTGCAGTAGTCTGCATTGTAGCAGCAGGCTAAGAATTTATCCCAGTCCGGCAGGCCTGTCGATGCGGTATTATAATCCGAATGGCCTGTGAAGGTCAGATGGTCAGCCCAGAGGTTTTCACCGCCGCTGAAATAAACCGAGATGTTATCATTTCCGTTAGCTTCGGCATCATGCTGAATATCGAAATTCTTGAAGATGATGTTGTTGCATGTGGAACTGCTCCGGTTGGTGCAGAATGCAACATTCCAGAGCGTGTGCGCAGAATAGCTTCCGATGATGGTCTTGTTGCCTTCCACGTAGATTCGGCCGGACGGACAGTAATATCTGCCGGAAGAATCCTTTTCCAGTGCGGTCACTTTGATGTCCTTTGTGACAACGATGGTATAAGGTGTTGTGGAGGTCGCATATTTCTTGAGGTCATCAAAAGTGGAAACTTCCACGGTTTCGCCGAACAGACCGCCGATGTCAGCAGCCTTGATGCCTGTGCCGTCATTGGAGCAGTAGCCTGCAAAACCCTGTAAGCCATCCGCATTCAGCAGGAATAACTGATTATCTGCGCCGGTATAGTTCGCAAGGGTCATGCCGGATGTGCCCTGTGTCAGCGCGAGGGAAGTATTGGAATAGTTGACAATCTTGTAATATAAGTTATTTCCAAGATGGTCAGTACTTACCGGAACAACATACCAGTGCTGGGACTGCGCGGATTCATAGCCGTATACGACTACGCTCGCACCTGCCGAAACATTGTAATTCAGCGGTGAAAGCAGTCTGCCCGACTGCGCGTTGCAGAGCTTGAAGTAAGTACCTTTCGAGTCAGAACCTACACGGTCGAATCTCCATGAAGGTGAAAGGTCATTTCCCAGTGCTTTCATGACAACGGCAGAATTATCAGCTGTACCGCTTTCCGTCAGCACGGTGGAATTGTTTTTGGATGCCAGAGTCATCAGCTGTACAGGGTAATCCGTAGAAATCGCCCTTGCCGGAACGGATACGCCCGAAGGCAGTACCAGCAGTACAGAAAGAATCATCATCAGTGCTGTCATCAGACCGAGAATCTGCAATGACAGCTTGTGTCTTTTTTCCATACAAATTTTCCTCCTTGTGTTGGATTTTTTTGAAAGATAACAGCCTGACCAGAAACTGTTTTTTGATTCCCCTTTCAGCTTGTCCCTAAACGACTGTCGATTTATGAACAAACTGTGTATTGCATCGAACACGATACTTATCTTTATTATAACAAAATCAGGAAACAAAAACAAGACGTATCCGGCAAAATCTGCATATTGTACAAACAAATCACAAATTTATTGTTATTTTGTACAAATGGCACATAGTTTTTTTCAAGAAATTAGAACACATTTTCTTTTTTTGATTGACATCCTCAAAAAAATATGCTATAATAGGGTATAGACTGAAAAAAGTGAAAGTTGAAAAGGTGATGCTATGAAATGGACATATATTATTTATTTACTGGTTTCGGCCGTTCTGATGTTCATCGGACTGCTGTATACCTTTATCAAGCCTAAGAAGTTCAGTTTTGAACCGCCGCTCAGAATGTTGTTTCTGTTCGGGGGGCTTGCTGTCGCTATGCACGGATTCGCCATGATGACGGAATCTGTTTCGGCGGCCTACGCGCTGTTCGGGGGATATTATGCCGCAATAGATTTGATGATGCTCGGTATGGTATCGTTCGGGCGGAAATATACCAATATCCGGCAATATAACAAAAAATCACAGATTGCACTGACCGTTCTGGCAGATATTGATTTTCTGATGATGATTGTCAATTGTTTCAGGCATGTCGTGTTTGACTGCGAATTGGTTCAGGACAGAGGTCAGCAGTGGTTCTATTATGTCGGCGATAAGCATCCGCTGTACTGGTATCATGTGGGATTTATCTATCTGACAGGTTTTATTCTGCTGGTGGATTTGATTCGGAAAACTATTGTAGTGCCAAGAATTTATAAATCGAAATATGCAGTGATTCTTGTGCAGTGCTGTCTTTTTGCAATTGTACACACGGCATATCTCTATACGGATATTCTGCATCTGCGGATGAGAATTGACTATTCCCTGATGTGGATAGTGATTATTGCTTATGCCATTGTTTATTTTTCGATATTTTACGTTCCCAGCGGTTTGACAAGCAAACTGCTGAATGCGACAGTCTCCAATATGCAGAACGGCATTGTCTGCCTTGATGTCGAAAATCACTGCATTCACGCAAACGAAGCCGCAAGAGTCTACTGCGAAGACCGCATCGAAAAACAAGTCAGCTATTGGTATGAAAATCAGCTTGCAATTGACGAAACCGAAAAACATTGGAAAGTTTCTCAGAAACTCGCCGGAGAAACGCTGTATTACGAAATCGAATATAAAAAAATGTTCGACAGAGATAAAAAAAGCATCGGCAGTTTCTTCATCATTCATGACTGCACCGAGGAAACCAAACGCCTCGAAGCCGAAAAATACCGCGCAACGCATGACTCCCTGACCGGAATCTATAACAAGGAAACTTTCTACGAAAAAACCCGAACCATGATTCGCGAAAATCCCGAAACAGAATACTGTATCGTCTGCACGGATGTCAAGAATTTCAAAATCGTCAACGATGTGTTCGGTGTGGAAACCGGCGATAAACTCTTGATACGTATTGCAAACTCTATCCGGTTCATGTCCAAAAACGGCTGGATTTACGGTCGTCTGACCGGTGACAGATTCGCCGTCTGCCTCCCCAGAGAAGAATTTTCTGAAAAACAGTTCTTGCAGGAAACTTCCCGTATGGCCAAGATGTCCGAAAATTACATGTTCAAGATTCAGATTCATGTCGGTGTTTACATGATTGAAGACAGAACTCTGCGAATTTCCGTGATGTGCGACAGAGCCAATCTCGCTATCAAGACCATCAAGGGCAGTTATGAAAGTACAGTTGTTTACTATAAGGAAAATCTGCGCGAAGACTTCCTGAACGAACAGAGAATTATCAGTGAATTCGAGATGGCTATCCGTTCCAAGCAGTTTCAGCCTTACATACAGCCGCAGGTATTTTCTCAAAACGGCAGATGCGAGGGCGGAGAAGTCTTAGTCCGCTGGATTCATCCGCAAACGGGTATGATTCCGCCGTATAAGTTCATTCCGATTTTTGAACAGACAGGACTCATCGGCAAGCTCGATGCCTATATGTGGGAAATGGCTTGTCAGAAATTGCAGGAATGGCAGAGACGCGGACTGACAAATCAGTATCTTTCCGTCAATATTTCCCAGAAGGATTTCTACCTGATGGATGTGTATGAAACAGTCACTTCTCTGGTGGAAAAATATCAGATTCCGCCGAAAAGTCTGCATCTGGAAATCACCGAAACGGCCGTGATGGATAACCCCGGGGAACAGCTCCCCTTAATCAGCAAGCTCCGCGAATATGGCTTCATGATTGAAATTGATGACTTCGGCAGTGGATATTCTTCCCTGAATACGCTGAAAGACCTCAGTGCCGATGTGCTCAAGATTGATATGGGATTCCTCCGCAAGACGGAACATCAGGAAAGAAGTAAGATTATCTTAAAGATGATTATTTCGCTGGCGAAATCGCTTTCTATGGAAGTCATCACCGAAGGCGTGGAAACACAGGAGCAGGTGGATTTCCTGAAAGAATACGGCTGTGATATTTTTCAAGGCTATCATTTCGCAAAGCCCATGCCCGTACAGGATTTTGAAGAAAAGCATCTGAATAAGACCGTTGAAGTATAACAAAAACCCCTGCCGGATTCCGGCAGGGTAATTTTTTATTTCAGTAAATCCTTGATGACTTCGCCGGCGATAATCAGTCCGGCAACGGATGGAACAAAAGCTGTAGAACCTGGAATATCTCGGCGGATGGTACATTTCCGCGCCGTGCCAGGTGGGCAGATGCA
>JAFUWP010000096.1 GCA_017483405.1 Oscillospiraceae bacterium
ACAGATTTCCTGAAACGCTTGAAAAAAATAAAAGACTATGTTATAATAAGAGAAAACAACTCTGAAAAGGAGAAACGGTATGGAAAATAAAAATTTAACATTTGTAAATCTTGCCCTCGCTCTTGCAAATGACTACAGCAGTTTGTATGTCATCGACTCCCGAAATGACAGCTATGCAGAATATGCTGTCAGCGGCGATGAAAAAGAGCTTCTTCTTGTTTCCAGAGGTGAAAATTTCTTCATGGATGTGACGAAAAACTGTCGGGAACAGGTGTGGCCGGATGACCAAGAATATTTTCTGAATATGTTCCGGAAGGAAAATGTACAGAAGGCTCTGAAAGACGGCCGGTCATTCTCTCTGACATACCGGCTCAGAATTGACGGAAAACCACGGTATTTCTTTCTGAAAACCATTCAGGCACATGACAGCAGTATCGTGATTGGTGTGCAGGATGTCGATGTGCAGAAAAGAAAAGAACTCGAAAGCGAAGCCCAGAAAAGTACCTATTCCGAAATCGCCGAAGCTCTCGCAAGCCGTTACGAAGTGATTTATTATGTGGATACGGAAACAAATGAATATACACAGTACAGTGCCAGCGAACAGTATGCCAAACTCGGCATGACAAAGCAGGGAGAAAATTTTTTTACAGATGCCTCCCGCGATATTGAAACATATATTCATCCCGAAGATAAACAGGAAATTCTTGCTAAAATGGAAAAATCCCAGCTCATGCAGAATCTGAAGCAGAACGGAACAGTCAGTCTGCGGTATCGGCAACTTCTGGACGGCAGACAGCAGTATATGAATATGCTCATCGTACAGCCGAAAAATAAAACCGGCCGTATCGTAGTCGGCGTATTCAATACGGATGCCCGTGTCAGGCATGAACAGTCGATAGAACGCGAAAAATCCACATTCAGTGATATTTCCACCGCCCTCGCACAGCGTTATGAAGTAATTTATCATGTAAATGTCATTACAAACGAATATTCTGAATACAGTACCAACAGCAAATACAGCAAGCTCGAAGCCGGCGCAAAAGGGAAAGATTTCTTCGCAGAAACTCAGATAAATCTGAAAAAGGATATTTATCCAGATGACCAGCCAATGATGGCGATTTCTCTGCAAAAAGAAAATCTTCTGAACAGTCTTTCGGCCTTCGGAAAGACAATTTTGAATTATCGTCTTTTGCTGGACGGCAGACCGCAGTATGTTTCTATGTATGCCGTTCGTCCGAAGGAGGATTCCGAACATATCATCGTAGCCGTTGCCAATGTGGACGAAGCAAAACGGATGGAACTTGCCTATCTGGATGCTGTCGATATGGCAAATAAAGATGCTATGACCGGAGTCAAGAACAAACGCGCTTACGTACAGGCAGAAATCGAACTGGATGAACAGATTAAAGATTCACAGAATGAACCTTTTGCCGTTGTGGTCTGTGATGTCAACGGTCTGAAACAGGTCAATGATACACAGGGACATAAAGCAGGGGACGAATTCATCCGGAAAGCCTGTTCCGTTATCTGCAATACGTTCAAGCACAGTCCGGTGTTCCGGATTGGCGGTGATGAGTTCGCTGTTATCCTGAAAAATCAGGATTATCAGAACCGCACCGCTCTGATGCAACAGCTCGCAGATGTTCTCGAAGAACAGAAACAGAATCATCTGCTTTTGCTGGCCGCAGGATTCTCAGAATTTCAGCCGGAAAAGGACATCCGCGTACAGGATGTATTTGAACGTGCGGATTCACTCATGTATCTGAATAAAAAGCAATGCAAAGCAGGTATCATTTAACACCGCGCTTTCTGCTCCGGAATGTTCCGACATTCCGGAGCTTTTTGCATCTGATTTATTCTATATCGAATTCTGTTTTTATATTCAGAAGATTATTGAAATTCTGAAAAGATTTGATTCATAATTTGATTTTGTGAACAAATTTTTAAAATTATGTATAATCCTTTAAAAAACTGTTGACTTTTATATTTTTAAATGCTATAATCATCTTTGGAAAAACAGAAAACTGCCATGCATGGTTGGAGTATATTGTCATCGCCGTCCGGTGATGCCCATTTTATTTCTCACGAAAGGAAAAGAATTGTTATGAACAAGAAATCCCATCCGCAGGAGGAAAAAGAAGAAAGTTTGAAAATTTATAAATTTATCGCTATTGTATTCGCAGTGCTCTCGCTGGTGAATATCGCGGCGGTTATTTTTACATTCCGCTATTCCGGAAACAATCTGTTCTATGCAGAAGAAGCTGTCAGCCATGTGGCCAAAATCGAACAGTATTTGCAGACAACAAATGAAAGTGTTCTGAATATCGTCATCAATCAGAATGATGCCGGAATCATTGAAAAGGAAAATGAAAATATCAACACTATGTTTGCCATGCTCGAAGAAGAAGCAGACGAATTCAAAAAGCTGAATCTTTCCAGTATTGATGATGCTATCATGACGGATTTTGATTCCGCTATGACCGAAGTCGGCCATTATGAAACTGCACTGAAAACATTTCAGAATCATAACACTTCCGGAGTGGAAGAATATTACAGAAAAGAAATCAGCCCTTTACAGGAAAAGGCAACCATTGCTATGCAGAGTGTGGCAGACCGTCAGAGCGAACTGACAAACGCATTTTTCCATAAAATCGCCCATCAGTTTTTGATTCTGCTGTTGTTTATGATGTTCATCATGGCACTGGGTCTGAACTCATTCATCTATATGCGTAAAAAAATCCATCAGAAGAACTTAGAGAATGCACAGACTCGCCAGAAGGCAAGGGCTAATGCTTACAAAGCCTCTCAGGCACTGAAAAAAGCGAATGCAATGGCCTTTACCAACGTACTGACAGAACTCAAGAATCGCTATGCTCTCGAAGAAGACCTTGACGAAAAACTCAGAAATGAAGATGTTACACTTGCCTTCTTCAATTTTGATAATTTCAGCGAAGTCACCCAAAGCTACGGCCGCGATTTCGGTGATATGTTCATCGTCAGC
>JAFUWP010000097.1 GCA_017483405.1 Oscillospiraceae bacterium
AGCAATAACATTTTCCTTGTCGCGCAGAGTGCTCTTGCCAGAAGTACCCTCTGTTGCTGTCCGCCGGAAAGTTCCCGATAACAGCGTTTCGCCAGATGCGAAATTTCTAATTTCTGCATCATGTCAGAAGCGAGTTTCTTTTCTTCCTGATTGTAGAATGGCCGGAGTCCGCATCGGTTCATGCATCCTGACTGCACGATTTCCCGAACCGATGCCGGAAAATCTTTCTGCACAATCGTCTGCTGAGGAAGATAACCGATTTCATTCTTCCCGACCGATTCCCCGAAGTTGATTTCACCGCTTAATTGAGGTTTCAGCCCCAGAAGGGCTTTTATCAGTGTGCTTTTTCCTGAACCGTTTTCACCGAGAATACAGAGATAATCCCCTTCCCTGATGATGAAATTCAATTCGCGGACAACCACACCGGTTTCATAACCGAGGTCAGCGTTTTTGCATTCTATCTGCATACTGCTCATATCAGTTCAACGCCTCTTTCAGGACTTGCAGATTTTCCTGCATGATGGTCAGATAGCTTGCACCGCCAGCGATAGCATCGGAATTTACTGACTGCATCGAATTGAGCATTGCAATCTGCTGATTTTTATTTTTTGTACTGGAAATAATCGCTTTCGCGATGGATTCGTCAGCATTTTCGATGGTGAAAATTGTATCGAGATTCAGTTCATCAAGCTTTTCAGCAAGGAAGGTAATCGTCTCGAAACTGGCTTCTGTTTCAGCGGAACAGCCCACAAAGGCGGCATAATAATCAATTCCGTAATCATCCACCAGATACCGGAATGGGAATCTGTCTCCGAATACCACCGTCTTGACAGATGCGGAATCAGCCATTTCTGCGAAATCGTTATCGAGCTTATCAAGCTTTTCGGTATAGGCATTCAGATTGGTACGGTAAGTTTCCGCCTGTTCCGGCTGAATTTCGCAGAGCGCATTGCAGAGAGCATTACAGATGGTTTCGGCATTCTTAACGGAAAGCCATACATGTTCATCATATTCGGGTTCTTCTTCGGCATCTTCGTCTTCTTCGTCATCGGCCTCCATGCCTTCTTTGAGTTCTTCCTCTTTGGCGGCATCGCCGATAACATCCATCAGACGGATAACTTTCATATCCGGATTGGTGACTTCCCGAAGGGCATCATCAACCCAGCTTTCGGATTCTCCTCCGACATAGACAAACATATCACATTCCGAGATGGTAATCATATCCTGTGCGTTCGGCTGATAGGTATGCAGTTCCAGACCATTACTCAGCAGATACGTCAGTTCGATATTGTCAGCCTGTCCGCCGAGAATTTCCTTAGTCCAGTCATACTCCGGAAAAAGTGTGCAGACAATGCTGATTTTATCAGATTCCTGATTGACAGCATTTGCTATATTTCCGGCACTGCATCCCGTAAAAAGCACGGCTGTCAGGGCGGATATGGCAGTTAATTTCTTAAACATGGAATCAAGTCCTTTCTGATTCGGAAATGAAAATCATTTTCAATTTATTTTCTTAACTTGCATTATAGCATATTTTTTTTAAGTTGTCAAGTAAAATTTCTGATTTTTTCGCTCTTGACTTTTTTTGTAATTTATGTTATAATAAATACACTTAGTTTTTAAATTTTTATCAAGAAAGGACAATCTATCATGGCACAGAAAATCCCGTATAAAATCTATCTGAGTGAAGATGAACTCCCGAAACAGTGGTATAACGTCCGCGCAGATATGAAAATCAAACCCGCTCCCCTGCTCAATCCGGCTACCGGAAAGCCCGTTACACTCGAAGAATTAAGCAATATCTTCTGTACGGAACTCGCCAAGCAGGAGCTTAACAATGATGATGCTTATATCGATATTCCGGAAGAAATCCAGAGTTTCTATAAGATGTACCGTCCGTCACCGCTGACAAGAGCTTATTTCTTGGAGAAGGCACTCGGCACACCGGCCAAGATTTATTATAAATTTGAGGGAAACAACACATCCGGAAGTCATAAGCTCAACAGCTCCATTGCACAGGCTTACTACGCAAAACAGCAGGGTCTGAAAGGTGTCACTACCGAAACCGGCGCAGGTCAGTGGGGAACAGCACTCGCGATGGCTTGTTCCTATTTCGGACTGGACTGCAAAGTCTTTATGGTAAAATGCTCCTACGAACAGAAGCCTTTCCGCCGCGAAGTCATGAGAACTTACGGCGCAAATGTAACCCCCTCCCCGTCTGAAACTACCGAAGTCGGCCGTAAAATTCTCGAAGAATTCCCAGGCACAAGCGGTTCTCTCGGCTGTGCGATTTCCGAAGCAGTAGAAGCCGCTGTCACAAATGAAGGTTATCGTTATGTATTAGGTTCAGTATTGTCTCAGGTACTTCTGCATCAGTCGATTATCGGTCTTGAAGCAATGGCCGCCTGCGATAAATATGACATCAAGCCGGACATCATCATCGGCTGTGCAGGCGGCGGCTCGAATCTGGGCGGTCTGATTTCTCCGTTCATGGGCAGAAAGCTCCGCGGCGAAGCCGATTACAGATTCATTGCAGTAGAGCCTGCATCCTGTCCGTCTCTGACACGCGGCAAATATGCGTATGACTTCTGCGATACCGGAAAAGTTTGCCCTCTGGCGAAGATGTATACTCTCGGAAGCGGATTCATCCCGTCCCCGAATCATGCCGGCGGTCTGCGCTATCACGGTATGAGCAGTGTGCTTTCTGAACTCTATGATGAAGGCCTGATGGAAGCCAGAAGTGTCGAGCAGACATCCGTATTCGCGGCGGCACAGCAGTTCGCAAGAATCGAAGGCACTCTCCCTGCTCCGGAAAGCAGTCACGCTATCAGAGCCGCAATTGATGAAGCACTCAAGTGCAAGGAAACCGGCGAAGAAAAGACTATCCTGTTCGGTCTGACAGGTACAGGCTATTTCGATATGGTCGCTTATCAGAAGTTCAATGACGGTGTGATGACTGACTACATCCCGACAGATGACGATTTAGCAAAAGGCTTTGCCAATCTGCCGGAAGTGAAGTAATCATGGGAAAATTAAACATCATCGGAACGGCAGAAAAGAAAATTTCCTGCAATGCAATGTATATTTATCTGACGTTCAGCGTATGTGAAGCAACTGCCTCCAGAGCATCCGAAAAAGTCATGCAGAACTGCGACAGCTTTCTGAAGATACTTCAGGAAAATCAGATTGCTATTTCTGAAATCAGCCTTGAAGAAACAAAAACAGAAAAATCTTATTCCAAAAAAGAAGAATATTACTCCATCCGGAAAATCCGGTTCAGTTCTGAATTTGATATTCCCCTGCTGAATCAGTTTGAATTATGGATTCAGAAAGTTCCGTTCAATGTAACACTCTCTACAGAGTTTTATATCTCCAATATGGCAGAAATCCGGAAAGAATTACTCCGCCAAGCTGTTGAGGATTCCAGACAAAAGGCAGAAATGCTCGCTAATGCCATGAATCAGAAACTCATCGGCTTTGAAGAAGTCATCATGGACAGAAATTTCAGAAATGATGATGCTATGTTTGCAGTTCCGGCGGCCGCCTGCTCCGGCGCGCCGAGAGCCGAATCTGTTTCCAATGCACTGAAAGCACCCGAACAAACTGAATCCGAACGCGTTGAAGTCGTATGGAATATCGAATAATTTATCGAATCCTGTCGAAAAACTCCCGTTTGATACGGGAGTTTTTCTGATTTATACGGAAAATCATGCGTCAGAAGACAAAAATTCTGTTAAAATTTCCGTTTTTGTAAAATCTTCCAAAAAGTGCTTGACAAACTGTCAGGAACGTGATAAAATGATGATAACATGTAAGCAACCCGAATTATGACACACAAAATCATGGAGGGATTTTTTATGGAAAAAATTATCGGCGGCATCAAGCGGGACTGCTATCCCGTCACACCTGCCCAGATGGTTCACATGTATACCTTACAGCTCAGCCCGTCTGATGAAATCGTCAATATCGGAACAGGGCAGTTCTTTCAGTTTGAGATGAATATCGCCGCACTCCGAGAGGCACTCAACCGCGCTATCGAACGATGCGAATCCATGCGCCTGCGCCTCTGGAAAGACCCCGAAACCGGCGAACTCTGGCAGTATGTCATGCCGTATAAGAATCAGTATTTTGAATATTATGACTTTTCCGCATGGGATGAGAACAAGGCTCACGAAGTCATGCAGAAATGGACTTCCCAGCCGTTTGATACCTACCGCGGAGACCTTTCCAGAATCGTGATTGTTTCCATGCCGAACGGCTACAACGGATTCTATCTGAATGTGCATCATGTGTGCATGGATTCCGGCTCGGTGATTACGTTCGTAAAAGATGTTATGAACATTTACTGCTATTTGATGTATAACATGCCGTATCCGACACCGATGACTTCCTATATCGAATCCGTCAAGAAAGATATGGAGTATGAAGGCAGTAAGAAACAAGCCCGTGATATGGAATACTGGCATAACAAGCTTGCACAGCCCGAACCGATGTATACAGACTTTACAGGTTTCGGAAGATTACAGCAACAGCGTCAGGAAAGCGGCAATCCGAATCAGCGGTGGGGACGGCTTCCTTCTCCGGATGGTGCAGGAAATACTATCGTGTATGAACTCAGCAAGGATTCCACTGATAAGATTCTGGAATTTGCACAGGCTCATGAACTTCCTGTCAGCGTGGTGATTCTCCATGCTATCCGGACGGTATTGTCAAAATTCAATCATAACGAAACAGATGTGACGATTCGTAATTTTGTCAGCAGACGTTCCACCCTGCTCAACAAGAAATGCGGCGGTGTCCGGATGCACTGCCTGCCGCTCAGAACGATTGTGCCGCTGGATGCGACTGTTCTGGAATCTATGGCGATTATCAACAAAGAACAGAAAGATATATTCCTTCATGCGGATTATTCCACAATGAGATATTATTATGAAGAACGCACCAAATACGGCTATACTCCTGATGGTACTTATCACAGC
>JAFUWP010000098.1 GCA_017483405.1 Oscillospiraceae bacterium
ACAACGAAAGAAACCACCCATACCACCCAGAAAACAGAAACCACTGTACAGACTACCGTCACCGTGCCGGAAACGACTGTCATCACCGAACCGATGACCGAAATCATCTTCCCGACCGAAACGGAATCCCCTACCGAAGAAATCATCGAACCCGTGACCGAAATCACCGAAATCGAAACAGAACCGGAATATTCCGAACCAGCCGAAGAAATGACCGAACCCGTGACCGAACCGGCTGAACCCGAAACTTTCGAAACCACAGCCACAACTACCACTACGGAAACCACTCAGACAGAAACCGAAACCACTGTTTTCACATCGTATCAGCCTCCGGAATCCGTTTATTCCGATGATGATGAATATCTCACTCCCGAAGAATGGGAAAGCCGTTACGGAACGACTTCTTCCGAAATGCCGTCATCTGTTCCGACATCCTATACGGAAACAGTCATCCCCACTGATGACGATGACATTTGACAGCAAAGCAGTACTTTGGCTAAATCACGGAGATATTTATAAATAAGGTGGTGATTGTATGAGCATTCAAGCAGAACGAGTCGCACAAATGATGGAAATGTTACCGGAAGAAGAACAGAATTTCGCTTATGAATTCGTATGCAGACTGATTCGCGCATGGGACCCCGATTTTACAAAACTTACACCAGCAGAGGCAAAAGAACTCGAAGAAGCCAGAAACGGAGAATTTATCAATTCAAAAGAAATTGACTG
Organism: Oscillospiraceae bacterium; assembly: GCA_017483405.1. GTDB lineage: Bacteria > Bacillota > Clostridia > Oscillospirales > Ruminococcaceae > UBA3855. The sequence continues at coordinate 730 of JAFUWP010000098.1, forward strand.
GGATAATCCCGATAATTACGCGCATGAAGAAAACTGAACTTTCCTGATGCCTACTTGACTTTCTTCCTGAAATATGCTATAATAACAGGTATACTCAGAAAGGAGGTCACTATGAATCATTCTGATGACGCTGACGCGCCGTATCGAAGTCTATTCGTCTGTCCGCGATGTTTCCCCGTGAAAAAATCCAGAAGATTGTAAACAGTTCCGCGCTGTAAGATTTATTTTTAACTCACGAAAGGATTTTTTATCATGGGAGACGGTATTTCTATCGTTATTATTATTATCTGTATCTTGTTTTCGATGTATTTTTCTGCAACGGAAACCGCATTCAATTCCGTGAGCCGTGTCCGGCTCAAGAACAAGGCCGAGGACGGCAACAAAAAAGCCGAACTTGTGCTGAAACTTTCCGAAAATTATGACGAATTATTATCTACTATCCTGATTGGCAATAATATCGTTAATATCCTCTGTTCCTCGCTGGCAACTCTGTTATTCGTCCGTCTGCTGAACGATAACGACTTAGGCGCGACTGTTTCAACCATCGTGATGACGGTCATTCTGCTGATTTTCGGCGAAATCTCCCCGAAAACCATCGCGAAGGAATCGCCGGAGGCTATCGCGATGTTCTCCGCACCGTTCCTGAATGTCCTGATTTTTCTGCTGACACCGTTTTCCTTCATCTTCAAACAGTGGCAGAATCTGTTATCGAAAATTTTCAAATCTTCCGAAGAATCGGGCATCACCGAACAGGAACTTCTGACTATCGTGGATGAAGCCGAACAGGGCGGCGGTATCGACAAGGATGAGAGTGAACTCATCCGCAGTGCGATTGAATTCAATGAACTCGAAGTCCGTGATATTTTTACACCGCGAATCGACATCGAAGCGATTCCGGCCGATATTTCCAAAGAAGATGCCGCAAAAGTCTTTTCAGAATCGGGATATTCCCGACTGCCCGTCTATGAAGGCACGATTGATAACATCACGGGGATTCTGTATCATAAAGATTTTTTCAACATCGCGTTCCGGAGCAAGACCAATATTTCGGAAATTGTCAAGCCTGCGATTTTCGTGCCGAAAAGCAAGAAAATCAGCGATTTAAGAAAAGAATTGCAGGAACAGCAGCTGCATATCGCCGTTGTGATGGATGAATTCGGATGTACGGTCGGGCTTGTCACGCTGGAAGATATTCTCGAAGAACTTGTCGGCGAAATCTGGGACGAACATGACGAAATCGTCCGCGAAATCTCCAAAGTCGGCGAAAATACATTCGTGGTTTCCGGAAAAGCCAATGTCGAAAAGGTCTTTGAGGTGCTCGATGTCGAATCCGAATTCGAGGCGATGACCGTCAGCGGATGGGTCATGGAAGTGCTCGAAAAAATCCCCAGTCAGGATGATACTTTCGAGAGTGACGGCCTGAAAGTCCGTGTCATGAAGATGTCCGGCAAGCGCATCGAACAAGTCGAAATCATCCGCATGACCGAAGAGGAAATTCAGCATCACGAAACCGAAAAAGAATCACAATACAGATAAAAAAATCCGTCCGGAGCGTTCCGGACGGTGTTTTTATTTATACAGTAATATCGGCAAATTGGAAATCAATGACCTGTTTCAAATCTTCCGGAGAAAGTTCCACCTGATAGCCGATTTTCCCTGCACTGAAAATGATAGTCTCCTGAATCTCGGCCGTTTCGTCAATGACGGTCGGGAAGAATTTTTTCATCCCGATGGGCGAACATCCTCCGTGAATGTAGCCGGTCAGTGGGAGCAGTTCTTTGGATTTCAGCATCGCGATGCTCTTTTCGCCGACAGCCTTTGCGGATTTCTTGAGGTCGAGTTCTTCGGCAACGGGAATCACAAAGACATAATGTGCCCCCGTTCCGGAGACGGTCACGAGCGTTTTAAAGACTTGTTCCGGATTCTGGCCGAGGATTTCCGCAACTTCGATACCGCTCACGGCAGAGGTATCCGCATAGCAATAATGGCGATAATTGATTTTTTTCTGGTCGAGAATCCGCATGACATTGGTTTTCTCGGCATTCTTGTCAGACTTTGCCATGATTACTTCTTTCCGCCGAGGAGCTTGTCTTTCACGCCCTTGATGGCGGAATTAATCTGCTCATCGGGCAGGTCGATGCCTGTCAGATTCTCCACGGCCTTGACGGGATTCTGCATCAGATTTTTAGTGAAATCAGGGTCGTTCTGGATTTTTGTCCTGACTCCCGAAACAAGCTGATTCATCTGCTCATCGGGCAGGTCGATGCCGGTGACATCCTCCACGGCCTTGACCGGATTGGTGCTGAATTTCTTCACGAATTCGGGGTCGCTCTTGGC
>JAFUWP010000099.1 GCA_017483405.1 Oscillospiraceae bacterium
GTTGTGCCGTTCGATGTTCCAGGTCACAAACGCGGCAGAGGCAACCCCGAACTCGTAAAACTCCTCGGAGAACAGTGTGTCTCGCTGGATGTCAATTCCATGAAGCCCCTCGATAATTTATGCCATCCGGTTTCGGTTATCTACGATGCCGAAAAATTAGCCGCCGATGCGTTCGGCGCGGCATACGCCTATTTCATGGTGAACGGAACAACTTCTTCCGTGCAGAGCATGGTGCTGACTGCCTGCAAGGCCGGAGATAAAATCATCCTTCCGCGCAATGTCCATCGGAGCGTGATTAATGCCCTCGTCCTCTGCGGTGCTGAACCCGTTTATGTCAATCCGGATGTGGATTCTCATATTGGCATCGCCCTCGGCATGGAGATTTCACAGGTGGAACAGGCGATTCTCGACAATCCCGATGCAACGGCTGTTTTCGTGAATAATCCGACATATTACGGCATCTGTTCGGATTTGCGCTCGATTGTCAGACTGGCACATGAACATAATATGCTGGTGCTTGTCGATGAAGCTCACGGCACACATCTGTATTTCAATGAGAATCTTCCGGTTTCGGCGATGGAAGCCGGTGCGGATATGGCCGCCGTTTCGATGCATAAATCCGGCGGAAGCCTCACACAGAGTTCTCTGTTATTATTAAATCATTCGATGAATACACGCTATGTCGAACAGATTATCAACCTGACCCAGACAACCAGCGCATCTTATTTATTATTATCCAGTCTGGATATTTCCAGAAGAAATCTCGCACTCCGCGGAAAACAGTCCTTCGAGAAAGTCGCCGGCATGGCGGAATATGCCCGTGAAGAAATCAACTCCATCGGCGGTTATTATGCCTACGGAAAAGATTTAGTCAACGGCGGAAGTATTTTCGATTACGATGTCACAAAATTATCCGTCTATACCCGTGACATCGGCCTGAACGGTATCGAAGTCTATGACCTCCTCCGCGATGAATATGATATTCAGATAGAATTCGGCGACATCGGCAATATTCTGGCCTACATCTCGATAGGCGACAGAATTCAGGAAATCGAACGCCTTGTCGGTGCGCTGGAAGATATTAAACGGCTTTATTCCCGTGATATTTCCGGTCTGCACAGCGCAGAATATATCACCCCTATCGTGGCGACAACTCCGCAGAAAGCATTTTATTCCGAAAAAGAATTAGTACCTATCCGCGAAACCGCCGGCAGAATCTGCGGCGAGTTCGTGATGTGCTATCCCCCTGGAATCCCGATTCTCGCCCCTGGGGAAATGATTACCAAAGAAATTATCGATTATACCCTCTATTCCAAAGAAAAGGGCTGTTCCATGCAAGGCCCTGAAGACGGCACTCTCGAACGTCTTAACGTCCTGAAAGAAAACTGATTCATGAAAATTCTGAAATATATCTATCGGATACTATACTGTCTGATTGGTATCGGGCTGGCCGCGGCCGTCACACAAGGAATTCTCCATGTTTTTCATAACGGCGGTACGTTCCGGATATTTGATTCTGCTCCTTATTACGGAGCAGGTGCTTATTTCTGGTCTGCCCTGATATATGCCTTTCTCTATAGCATAGAACTGTCAGTTCCGCTCTTGATTGCTGTCATTCTGCATTTTATTTATCATATCAGAATGGAAAAAATTAAAAATAAGGCCGTAATGCCGGCAGGTGATGAATCTTGAAAAAATCAGGAAGAAAATCCGCATTCCAGAAACGACTCCGAAAAGCGGAATTTACCGGAGTGATTATGTCCTGTTCCGGAACGTGTCCGTTCTGCGGAAATCATCCCATTTTTCTGATAAATCTTTATGATGCAAAAGGCTGTCTGTCCTGCAATCAGTGGCTTGAAAAAGCCTGTTCCAACCCGAACTGCCCTTTCTGCGCGAATCGGCCGGCAACTCCCGAAGGTGCTTTCTTTCTCCTGAAAGACCGCATCCGCCGTGCCGAACAGCTTCTCCGCAAAGACTGGCTCAGAAATAACTATCAGCATAAACATGACGGCAGA